>JAGUXG010000009.1 GCA_020061965.1 bacterium | reverse complement strand
AATAGTTCTCGAATGGAGGACTATCCAAATCTATGAATTAGATCCTATTTTAGAGTAGGGGGGTGTCAAGTAGATACCCCTATAATTTTTTTATTTTTGTCAAAGCACACTTCAGACGGGTAAAGTGTTACGTAATTAGATATATCATTTTGAAATAGTAATATCAAGCAAGAAAAAGCAGTTGACAATTATCAAGGTTTCTCTTAAACTATTTTCAAAATTATTTGGAGGTGCTTTGATGAAGAGATGGAGTTTATTTCTATCTTTAGTTATGACAACATCTTTATTGGCAGAGCTTGTTGTGGAGCCAAAGAGTGTAAAAGTTGGAGGGACGCTCACTGTGAGCGGAAATGGGTTTTCAGCAAAGGAGAAAGTCTTTCTTGATTTTTGTGGTGCAACAAAAACAGTAACCTCCTCTGAAGCTGGAGATTTTAAGGTAATCTTAAAGGTGCCTTTTCAAACAGGTGGTCATAAGAGTATCATCGCTACAGGCTCTACATCAGGAAAGATAGAACAGGGGACAACATTTCTTAGTTCGGATGCAGAAATAAAACCAAAAGAAGGCTCTGTTGGAACAAAGGTAGAGGTTATAGGTAAAGGGTTTGGAGCAGGAGAGAAGATTCAGATTGGACTGGGAAGAAAGAATGTTGTAGCTATAGTTGATAATGCCAGCCCATTAGGCACATTTTCTACAGAGTTTGTGATAGATGGGCAACCAAAGGGTGAAAACCGATTATTTGCCATCGGTCACTCTACATATTTTATGGCACAGGCATCATTCCTGATGAAGACGATGATAAAATTATCCGAGGAACAAGGAAAGGTCGGGATAGGTCTAATTATAAATGGGAGTGGTTTTATTTCGGGCGATACAATAAAGGTAGATTTTGGAAGAGTAGAGACAGTGGCTTTGGCGACAGTTGATACCAATGGAAATTTTCAGGCTAATTTTAGTGTGCCAAGGAGTGCATGCGGAAAACAAGAAATATTGTTAACCAGCAAGCAGGAGATTGCTTCTTACACTACCTCTTTCAAAGTTCTACCAACATTTACATCTATCTCCCCAGACAGAGGTTTTGTAGGAAGCCTGATAAATCCGAGTTTATCTGGTCTTGTTCCAGGGGAGAATATTCTTATTGGCTTTGAAGCAAACCCTTGTTATGCCACATTTACAGTAGGAGAGGATGGGAGTTTTGTCACAGGATTTCCTGTTGATACACAGCCAGGGGGCCTAAAAATAATCACAATGGAAAGCACCCTGTCTAATATATTCCAGACTATACCCTTTGAAATTAGACCAAATATCTACTTTGTCTCACCAAAAGAGGCATCCCCGGCAGATTTAATTGTCGCCAAAGGGAATGGGTTTAGATGTGGCGAAAAAATAAGGATGGATTTTGGAATTGCTGAGGGTATCAAGTGGGTTAATGCAGATACTCAAGGGAGTTTTGAGGTAGAATTCGTTGCTCCAGATACAGAGGGTAATATAAGGCTTGTTGCTATAGGCTATGAATCACATCGGGTCGCTACCGCCTATGTGAATATAAAGAAGAAGAAGTTAGAGGAAAAACTTCCAGAGGGAGAGGAAAAGGAATGAGTAAGATTTGCGATATTTGTGGAAAGGGACCACTTACAGGAAATAGTGTTTCTCACTCTAATAGAAAGACAAAAAAGAGACAGCTTCCAAACTTACATTCTACAAGAAGAGAGATTGGAGGGCAAATAAAGCGCATAAACCTCTGCACAAAATGTTTGAGAAGTGCATAAATCATTCTTTTTATTTAATATTCCTCTGGCAGATTTTTTAACTTCGAATAATAGAATACAGGTCCATCCTTACATATATAGAGATTCTCTATATTGCACCGACCGCATTTACCCAATCCACATTTCATCTTCATCTCAAGGGTAGTAACTATATTGTCATCTGTGAACCCTAACTCAGAGAGTGCCTTCAGGGTAAACTTTATCATGGTAGGAGGGCCGCAGATGATAGCTACAGTATTTTCTGCTGCAGGGTTCATCTCCTTTAAGATTATCGGAACCAATCCTACCCTGTGTTTCCACTCATCATTGCCCCTGTCAACGGTTAAGGTTACATCCACATTGCTACTATCCTGCCACCGAACAATCTTATCCTTATAACAAATATCCATTGGGCTTCTTGCCCCATAGAGTATGGTTATTTTGTCATAATCTCCTCTTGTATCAAGGCTGTATTCAATAGGGGAACGTAAGGCAGCAATCCCTATCCCGCCAGCTACAAACAGCAGATTTTTAGCCTTAAACTCCTCAAATGGAAACCAGTTTCCATAAGGCCCCCTGATCCCAACTGTATCGCCAACCTCTAATTCATGGATAGCCTCTGTAACAAGTCCAACCTTTCGGATACTGCATTCTACGAATTGCCTTCTTGTTTGAGGATTGGCAAAGGTAAATGTTGCCTCTCCAACCCCAAACACTGAAAGGATCAGGAATTGCCCTGCCTTCCATGCAAAATTTTTATAAACCTCTTGGTCAATGAATTCAAACCTGAAGCTCTTAACATCAGAGGTCTCATTTATTATTTCTACTACCCTTGCCATATTGGGAGAATAAATATTACTCATTTTGCACCTTCTAATACCCTTCTTATGTCTATACCAACCGGGCAATATTTGATGCATCTTCCGCAGCCTGTGCAGAGATACTCATTAAAATTGTCAACATGGTATCTGAACTTATGCATAACCCTTTGGCGAAATCGTCGTTTAGAATCAGACCTTGGATTTACGCCACCAGCCATCTTGGTAAACTGCTCAGACATGCAACTATCCCATGTCCTATTTCTCTCACCATTGCTATATCCTTTGGGGCATTCACTTATATCAAAGCAATAGCATGTAGGACAGACAAAGGTGCAGAGATTGCACTTTAGGCAAGGCAAATGCACTCTGTCCCAGTAGGGTGATTCAAAGGCAGTATCAAGATTTTCCTTAATCTCACCCAATTTAAGCTTTTTGGGCATCAATTCAGCTACAGATTGTTCAATCTCTTGCTTTATGGCAGCATCCCTTTCAGTTGCAGGTTCAAAATATTTGCCGTCTTCAGTAATCTTTTTCCCTTTTTCGGTAACAACCTCTACAAGATATTTATCGCCCATTGGTATCAAAAGTAGATCACTGCCAACCTTACTTGTTGCACCCCAATCTTCAAACGAATTACAAAAGCATGTTGATTGAGGTGCAGTACAAGAGATACTAATTATCGTTGTCTTATCTCGCCTTGAAAAATAAGATTCATCCCTGTATCCTTTCCAGTCAAACAGGTTATCAAGCAGAGAAAATCCTTTTGCATCACATGGTCTGCATCCAAAGATTATAGATTTCTTAACCTCTTCGTCTTCCTTTAACACCATGCCATCAGTCGTCTTTGCAAATTCAAACAACCTGTTAGTCTGTGGATATATCATTGATTTGGCTGAGGTATTAGTCATGAGTGCAGTGCTGTCATATTCATCAAAAGAGACTATTGTCTTGTATAAAACAGTATTAGCAGAAACCAGTTTCGGGGCATAGACAATATGCTCTTTGAGCAAGTCATTGATCAATGATCTTAAATTATTGGTAGTGATCGTGTATTCCATTATACTCATACCCAAAAGCAACAGGTTTACCGAAAATTTTTGTTGTAGGTTGTAAGTTGTAGGTTGAAGAAGTAGAACAAATAACATACAACATCCTAAACTTACAACCTCAGTCTTTTTGTAAACCTGATTTACTTAGGTATCAACTTTGGCAAAAATCTAAATTCCAAAGCTTAAATGTCAAATGAAATCCAAAAGTTCAAATTACCTTATCTCCTCTAACAACTCATCCTTCTCAAATGTAGAAAAAGGATGTTCCTGTCCCTGACCGCTCACATACCCAAATAATTCTAAGGCATCCTTGGCTATCTTTTTCGTCAGCAGTCGTAATGGTATCCCTACTGGACAGGCATTATTGCATGCCCTGCAATCCATACACCTTCCAAAGACATGTAGCATTCTTACAAGAGAAAAGAGCTTATTTTTATTCATATCTACCGCTTCGTTCAAATATTTTGGCATGGTTCTGTTGACAAAGCAATCAGGACAATAGCAAACAGGACATACCTGTCTACAGGCATAACACCTGATACACCTTTCAAACTCCTTATCCCAGAACGTCTCCCTTTCCTTAGCCGATAACTTTTCAAACTCCTCCACAGCCATATCGTACCCTCTCTTCTTCCATGCCTCTTGCCGACCGTCTTCTTCATCTATGCCTCTGTCTCTTTGTGCCTCTCCCAGCTCTGATGACAGGCTGGAAATTTGCTTTGCAGCCTCTATAATTATCACATTTTCCTCTAATATCTGATGTTCATTGATTAACTCGTGGATAGACGCAAGATCTTGTTCCTTAGCTGTCACAATCCCTACCTTGAGTTTTTTATGTATTGGCAAATAGACAGATAGATTATTTGTGCAATATTCATTGATAATTAATTTAGAAACATCCTCAACATTACTTATAAACACAGGTCTTGTATGAAAGGCATCATATCCTTGGGCATATCCAATAATAACCTCAACCTTGTTTTCGGCCAATAGATTTCTGGCTGTTTCCTGTAATGTTTTACTCATTTTTCTTCCAACTCCTCACATCATCGACTACCTTCTTTACAACCTCAGCAAATCTTTTTCCTTCTGAGGCAGAAACCCATGTTGCCTGAAACCTTCTCTCATCTATTCCAAGAAATTCAAGAAGCCTTTTTAAGACAGCGTGCCTTCTCCGCCAATAATAATTTCCCTCAGTATAATGACAATCCCCTGGATGGCACCCTGAAACCAAAACCCCATCTGCACCATTATGAAATGCCTCCATAATCAGCACAGGATCCATCCTGCCTGTACATGGAATTCGGACAATCTTGATATTTGTTGGATAGATTATCCTGTTCAAGCCTGTCAAGTCAGCACCAGCATAGCTGCACCAGTTACATAAAAATCCTATGATGTTAATATCTTTTTCCATTCTCTCACCTTTGATTGGTAATTCTGAATTAACAATAACTGATTACCTTTATCTGCTCCATCAACTGTCTATCCGTCCACCCCTTTAAGTCTATTGCCTTACAATAGCATCCGGCAACACAGACACCGCATCCCTTGCAGACACTTACAAGCACCTTAGCTACACATCTTATCTCACCCCGTCTAATCTCTGTATCCTCCATCTCAATGGCACCATATGGGCAGGCGTTATAGCACATCCTGCATCCACTGCAAAGCAAAGGATTAACCTCTGATATCATTGGCTCAATCTCAAGTCGTTCCTTCGAAAGCAAGGCTCCAACCTTTGCGGCTGTGGCAGAGGATTGGGCAACGGTATCAGGGATGTCCTTTGGTGATTGACAACACCCGGCAAGGTAGACACCTGCAATCTGGGTTTCAACCGGTGCAAGCTTTGGGTGAAGTTCTGTATAAAAGCCGTTTTGATCATAGCCTATATGAAGCAGTTGTGCCAGATTCTGAGCCTCTTTCTTTGGCTTGAGCCCAGTTGCCAAAACAACCATATCTGCTTTTATCTCTACCTGATTGCCTGATAGTGTGTCAACGCCCTTGACAAGAAGATGATCCTTTTTTTCATATATTCTTGAAACCCTTCCCCTTAAATAAAGAACCCCGTACTCGGTTTGAACCCTCTGAATAAACTCTTCATACCCTTTGCCAGCGGCTCTTATATCCATATAAAACACAATAGCCTTGCTATTTGGATAATGTTCCCTTAGGAGCAATGCCTGTTTTGCTGTATACATACAGCAGACCCTTGAACAATATGGCTTGCCCTTAGCATCATCACGCGAACCAACACACTGGATAAATACAACCGTTTCAGGTTCTTTTCCATCAGAGGGTCTTTTTATATGACCGCCGGTTGGCCCTCCTGAATTTATCATCCTTTCAAGCTGCAAGCCAGTAATGACATCAGGGATCTCACCATAACCATACTCTCCATAACTGCTATGGTCGTAAAGATCATATCCTGTAGCTACAACTATTGCCCCAAATTTTTCGGTAATAATCTCGTCTTCTTGAGTATAATCAACCGCTCCTGCAGGGCATACCTTCTCACATACCTTGCATTTACCAGTAGCAAAATACATGCATGAATCCTTATCTATAACCGGAATGTTTGGAACGGCCTGAGGAAATGGGGTATAAATCGCCTTTCTTGTGGCTATATTGGCATTAAACTCAGACAGTCTCTTCTTAGATGGACATTTTTCTGTACATACCCCACAGCCTATACACTTTGTCATACTTACAAAACGAGCCTTTTTGTTGATATTAACCTCAAAATTCCCCACATATCCATGGACCTGTTCAACCTCAGCATAGGTCAAGAGGGTAATATCTTTATTTTGCGCTACAGCTACCATTTTTGGTGTTAATATACATGCAGAGCAATCCATAGTAGGGAATGTCTTGTCCAATTGAGACATTCTACCGCCAATGGACGGTTCTCTTTCTACAAGTGTAACCTTGTATCCATTTGCAGCAATATCCAAGGCAGCCTGAATCCCAGCAATTCCGCCGCCAATAACCAATGCCCTTTTTTCTATCTCAGCATATATCTTTTGTAATGGCTCATTCCTTCGCACCTTTGCCACAGCCAGTTCAACCAGCTTTATGGCTTTATCTGTGGCTGACGCCTTTTCGCTATGAACCCAGGAAACATGCTCACGAAGATTAGCAATCTCTAAGCGATAAGGATTTAATCCAGCCCTCTCAATAGTCATCCTGAATGTATTCTCATGCATTCGCGGCGAGCATGAGCCAACAACAACCCTATCTAATGCCTGTTCTTTGATAGTATTTATAATGAGATTTTGCCCCGGATCTGAACACATATACTTATAATCCATGGCAACCTTTACACCGGGCAAGGTCTTAGCTGACTCAACCACCTTTTCAACCGCAACCACACCGGCAATATTAGAGCCGCAATGACATATAAAAACACCTGTTTTTGACATATTACAACAATCCTTTTAGACTTAACAAACCTCTTGCCTGAACAAAGTGCTTCCTCAATCCTAACTCTGCATACCCATAGCCCAATGCCAATCCAATCAATTGCGTAAAATATAGGATAGGGATACTGAAGTTCAGCTTTATCTCTGCCTGTCTGGCATCAAGATTAGAGTGGCAGAGTGGACATGCAACTATGATGCAATCTGCATCTCGTTCCCTTGCATCCTTTAATATCTCCCCTGAAAGCCTGTGAACAATATCTGTCTTTGTCAATGAAAACGCTGCCCCGCAGCACTGGGTTTTATAATTCCACCGGAGGACAGGTTCGCCGCCCAGAGAAGTAACCAGATTATCTAAGAATTGAGGGTCTTCTATCCGCTCATCAGGACAAACCTCAGGTGGGCGAGTGAGCAAGCAGCCATAGTATGAAGCCACTTTCAATCCTTTTAGCTCTTTTTTTGGCTTCAGATTGCCATATTTTTGTATTACCTGCCAAAGATGTAAAACCTCTGTTGTGCCTTTATACTCCCCTCCAATAACCTCAGCTACATCCATCCTCAGCTGTACATTCTTTTTCAGATCAATATCTGCTAATTTAAGTCTGGAGAAGCAGGCAGAGCATGGTGAACAAATAGGCAGATTCCGCTTTTCTGCTTGAAGCAGGCTCATTGCAGGAAGGGCAGCTGCCATTAATTCAGAGGTAATATGGGCTGTAGTAGCACCACAGCAAATCCAAGCATGGATTTCAAGTAACTCAATCCCTAAATCCTTGCAGATAAGCCTTGTTGATATCCCATATTCTTTTGCTGTTGAGTCTAATGAACATCCGGGAAAGTAGGCAACCTTATACATGTTTCTCCTTTGTATACCCAAGTAAATCAGGTTTACAAAGAAAGTGATTGTAAGTTTAGGATGTTGTATGTTATCTGTTCTACTCCTTCAACCTACAACTTACAACCTACAACAAAAATCTTCGGTAAACCTTGTGTTCCTTGAGTATAATATTTTACTGTAGAGGCACGGAGAGAGAGGTTATCAGTAATCAGATAAATGTTTTTCTTGCCGATAATCGATCACCTTTTCCTCTGAGTCTCTGTGGTGAACTGAACTGTTATCCTTTTCGCGTATCCTCTTAAACAACCCCTTGAGATTACCCACAGAATGTGGCACAAGACTTAGCTTTCCCTTCAAAAACATCTTTATCCCAAGCGGAATATCCTTAAAGAGATTCAGGCTGAAGAGATTATATGCCCCGATAACGCCAACCTCATAAACCCTGCCAGTAAGCTCAAGAGACTTTAGAAATATTTGATTAAATATTGGTATCTCTCTGATAGCAGCCTTGTTTTCAGTCTGAGCAATAATCCTTATGGTATCCATAATCCTTGCTACATCAATCTCCCTTGGGCATCTTGTTGTACATGTTTGGCATGAGGCACAGAGCCATGGGGTTTTAGCTTTTATAACCTCAGAGTCTCCAAGTTGAAGCATACGGATAATCTTGTTTGGAAGGTGATCCATCTCATAGCCAATAGGACAGCCAGCAGAGCATTTGCCACATTGATAGCAAGAAAGTACCTTTTGATTGCTTAACAGCTCAACCCTTTTTTTGAATTCAGATTCAAGTTGTATTGTGAATTTCATTTTTTCTTTTAAAGAAAGAACATAATAAACATAAAACGATATTGCTGTCAATATTTTTCTTATAATTGTCTGAATTTACTGAAGTTATGTAAACTGTTTACTTTTCTTCTACTTTTCTTCTTTTTCTTCCTACAACATGAGTCCTGACCAGGCATCTGCTATCTTAGAAGACCAATTTGCCTCCTTGAAATTGCTAAATCCCTTCCCATCCATATATAGTCAACAGATGTGTGCCAAGAACCTCTTTGGATTCTAATTGGCTTAAAAGGTGTCAACCATCGTAAATAATGTCTGTCAGCGATATAGTCTTGTGTGCAATCTTCTTATGGAGTAATCTGAAGGGTTGAAACCACCCAACAAATTCCACTATAGGTGTGAGAGACAAACAAGCAGACCACAGAGAGAGCGAACCTATATGTAGTCTCGTCAAGCTTAATGAGAAAGACGAGGCTGTATGTATTGGCTGAAGTCAGTAATCTATCTGAAGAGGCGAGGAGAAGTAAGATAGATCTTCTCCTGGGTAACAGGTATGGTATGTTTGGAAGAAATTAAAGAGAACATGACGAGAGCCTATAGGATATAGAGCCTTTCTATATGGCAGTCTGAGGAGCTCATAGTAGTTAAGATGATAGGGAGAACATAATCCTTCTGGATTAACCAATGTATACTCAAGAAACACAAGTTTGCGAAAGGGATGATAGGATTCAATGGCTTAAGTAATGGATTTCCTTCATTTCATCTCATTCTTGACCCACGTTCCTT
>JAGUXG010000244.1 GCA_020061965.1 bacterium | reverse complement strand
TTCACATCCAGATTCTTCTAACTCCTTTATCTGGGCAAGCGTTCCCTCTATATCCTCTATCTTTGTCTTGATCATAGACTGAATGGCAATAGGATTTTCTCCTCCAATAGTCACATTGCCAATCTTTACCTGCCTGGTCTTTCTTCTCATCTAATCCTTTCAGCTATCTCCTTTCTCACGGCTTCCATAGCCTCTGGAATCTTTTCTGGTATCTTTCCACCACCTGTGGCAAAGTCTGGTCTGCCGCCTCCACCTCCACCTGTAATCTTTGTTACCTCTTTTATCAAGACTCTGGCATCAATCCTATCTGCCAAATCCTTGGTCACCCTCACTGCCCAGAAAAGATTTTTGTCGCAAATGCTAACCATAACCACAACACCTGTACCAATCTTTGAGGCTACAGTGTCAACTGCTGAAGTTATATCTTCCTTTCCAGCTCCATCTAATTGTTTTAAGATAACCTTAATATCTCCTATTTCTATAGCAGACCCAACCTCTTCATCAATATTTGTTAAAAGCAGCTTCCTTTTCAGCCTCTCTATCTCTTTCTCTGCCACATCCTTTTCCTTCATCGCCTCAAGATACCGTAAGATTAGAAGTTCCTTCTCCTTTAGTGCCTCAGCATAAGCTCGCTTTCCTGTCAAAGCCTCAATCCTCCGCACACCTGCTGCCACACCTGTTTCTGTGAGAATCTTAAATGGTCCAACAGAGCCTGGCCTATCAAGGTGTGTTCCTCCGCATAGCTCAAGGCTGAAATCCCCTATCTTCACCACCCTGACCTTCTCTCCATACTCATCTTCAAATAAGGCCATAGCCCCCATTCTCTTTGCCTCTTGCAGGGGAATATCCTCCAAAATCTTTATTTCGGCATTCTCCATTATCTTCTGAACAATTATCTCCTCGCACCTTCCTATCTCCTGCTCATCCAACTTTTTCAAATGAGTGAAGTCAAACCTTAGCCTATCCTCAGTAACCAATGAACCTGCCTGTCTGATATGCTCGCCCAGAACCTGCCGAAGGCTATAGTGCAGGAGATGTGTGGCTGTATGACCTCTGGATATGGCTCTTCTCCTATCTATATCTATCACTGCCTGAACCCTATCGCCTTCTTTTAGCTCTTGACCTTTCATCTTATGCAAGATAGCCTCTCCAATCTTCTGAGTATCTTCTATCTTTATCTGGAGACCATCCCTTATCAGCCAACCAGCATCCCCTACCTGACCACCAGACTCAGGATAAAATGGCGTTCTGTCAAGAATGACGCCATCCTCCATAACCTTTATAACTGTCGCTTCTATCTGGCTCTCTTTATACCCAATAAATTCTGTTCTGCATTCTGTATTCTGTATTCTGTATTCTGTATTCTGTGCTCTGTGTCTTTGTGCCTTCTTTCCCTTTTCCCTTTGTGTCTCCATCAACCTATTAAACCCTTCAATATCAAACTCTATCCCTCTTTCCTCTGCCTCCTCTTTGGAAAACTCCAAAGGTAAGCCATAAGTATCATATAGCTCAAATAGGTCTGCTCCAGAGAGGCTACCCTTGCTCAGCTTCTCATCAAGCAAAGAGAGTCCAAGCTCTATTGTCTTTCCAAACCTCTCTTCTTCAATACTGATAATCTGGGCGATATTGCCTTCTTTCTCCTTGAGGTATGGAAAGATATTAGCTACATTGAAGACAAGCTGATAGAGGAAATTGCCAGAGATGCCAAGCTTCCTTCCTGCCCTTATTGCCCTTCTGATAAGCCTTCGCAAGACATAACCCCTCTCTTCATTTGATGGAATAATGCCATCATAGATGAGATGGCAGATAGCCCTGATATGATCAGCAATCACCCGCTCTCCAGATCTCCGATCTCCGATCTCCGATCTCCAATTCTTTGCCTTCTCTTGAATCTGGTTTATTACTGGCAGGAGAAGGTCTGTCTCAAAGCCAGAGGTCTTATTCTGTAAGACAGCACAGAGCCTCTCTAAACCCATTCCAGTATCTATATTCCTCTTTGGCAAAGGAAGAAGGCTTCCGTCAGCCTGTCTGTCATACTGGGTAAAGACAAGGTTCCATAGCTCCAGAAACCTGTCACAGTCGCATCCTGGCGCACAAGAAGGCTTCTTACAGGAAAACTCCTCTCCAAGGTCAAACAATATCTCAGAACAGGGTCCACAAGGCCCAGTCTCTGCCATCTTCCAGAAGTTGCTCTCTTCACCAAGTCTGATAATCCTATCCGAAGGCAAAAACTTTTTCCATATTGCCTCTGCTTCATCATCTTCCCTGAATATAGACCCATAAAGCCTATCAGAAGGAAGCCCCATCTCTTGAACAAGAAACTCCCAGGCCCAGGATATTGCCTCTTCCTTCCAGTAATCACCAAAGGAGAAGTTTCCAAGCATCTCAAAGAAGGTCAGGTGTCTATCTGTCTTTCCTATTCTCTCTATATCAATAGTCCTGATACACCTCTGACAGGAACAGGCTCTGGTGAAAGATGGGGTCTCGCTTCCCAAAAAATAAGGCTTAAATGGCACCATTCCAGCTACAGTGAATAAGACTGTCGGGTCTTTCGGCACAAGGGAGATGCTCTCTACTACTTTATGTCCTCTCTTCTCAAAGAAGGAGAGAAAGGCTTTTCTGGCTGTCTCTTGTTGCATAAAGAGATTCTAACTATAAAAACAGAGACTGGTCAAGTCTATTTTATCTATTGTTATACCCAAAAGCAACAGGCCTAGCGAAAATTTAAGCTTAAAAGGGTTCAAGTGGTCGAGGGGTCGAGTGAAAGCGAAATCATTAAATCCTTGAAAG
>JAGUXG010000147.1 GCA_020061965.1 bacterium | reverse complement strand
TTCACTTTCTGAATGGATTGAAACAGGAAATATTGTTTCATTGTCGAGTCTTTCACTTCAGATGAGTAAATAGTTACGAAATTTGGTTATTGGTCATTGTTTGGTTATTGTTTCTTGTATCTTGATTATTTTTCAAGTTCATTTCTTTTTCACCTAAACACATACGATTTCTTTGATTTCATCTAATCCTTGATGCCTCTCCTCCCTGAACCCTTTTAGCTTAAATTTTTACAAAGTAAGATTTCTTCTCGGTATATATCGGCTATAAGGCTATTTGCTTCAGAGCAATTTTGGCTTATGTCTGAATTGCAGAAATATCTGATAAAAAGAGATTGTCAAAAGTAGAAATTTATTATATACTTTTTGAAAATATATAAAATTTCTACTATGGATATTCTTTCATTGACTATATTCTCTCCTTTGATTGGAGTCCTTCTCCTTCTTCTCCTGCCAGGAAACAGAACTTTTCTTATCAGAGCAGTAAGCCTTGTATCTTCCATCCTTCCTTTAGCTTATAGCATTTTTTTGTTATCTTTGTTTGACCCAAAGAACCCGGGTTTTCAGTTTACAGAGAATCTTCCATGGGTAAAATCCTTTAACATAAACTACCACATCGGGCTTGATGGAATAAGCCTTCCTTTGGTTTTGCTGACAACTGTTCTTGTTACCTTAAGTATCATCATCTCCTTTAATATAGAAAAGAGACTGAAGGAGCATTTTATCTCCTTCCTTATCCTTGAGATAGGAATGCTCGGAGTCTTTTCAAGTCTTGACCTCTTCCTATTCTATATCTTCTGGGAGCTTGTCTTGATTCCAATGTTTTTTATCATTGGTATCTGGGGAGGGCCAAACAAGGTCTATGCCTCTATAAAATTCATCCTCTATACCGCCATAGGCTCTGTCCTTATGCTCATCGGAATTATCTGGACATTTATACTGACCCATACATTTGACATTGTCCAACTATCAACTGGACAGGAGATACCCTTGGCAGAAGCCCGCTGGATATGGCTTCTTCTCTTTGTTGGATTTGCGGTTAAGGTGCCTATCTTCCCATTCCATACCTGGCTTCCTGATGCCCATGTAGAGGCACCTACTGCAGGCTCTGTTATTCTGGCTGGAGTCTTGCTTAAGATGGGAACTTATGGTCTGTTGCGGGTGAGCTTTTCTATTCTCCCAGAGACAACTATAGACAATTCATTCTTCCTGGCTATCTTAGGGCTTATCAACATTCTTTATGGAGCTTTTACGGCTATGGCACAGAAGGACCTGAAGAAGATGATTGCCTATTCATCTGTTTCACATATGGGCTTTGTCTTGCTTGGAATGTCTGCTTTGAACCCAATAGGCATAAATGGTGCGGTCTTTCAAATGGTGAGCCATGGGATTATCACTGGCTCTCTGTTTATGTTGGTCGGTGTGATCTATGACCGCGCTCATCATCGGGAAATAGCTGGGTTTGGCGGAATGGCCAAGGTTGTTCCAAGATATACAAGTGTTATGGGAATAGCCCTTCTTGCCTCAATCGGGCTTCCTGGTTTAATGGGGTTTGTTGGTGAGCTTCTTTGTTTTCTGGGTGCATTCAGCGTCTTTTCAAAGATAACTGCTGCTGCTTGCTTCGGCATACTGATAGGCGCAATTTATAGCCTCAATATGTATAAAGATGTCTTCTTTGGTCCTTTGAACGAAAAGTATGTTGGCCTACCTGACCTTTCTCTCCGTGAATGGATGGCACTTATTCCTCTGATAGCCTTCATCATCTTATTTGGCATCTGTCCACAACTGCTGATAAATATGATTGATCCAGCAGTGCAAGCATTTCTCAGCCTTTTCTAAGTCTATAATGAGTAATAAAGAAGTATTTTAAGGAGAGAAAATCTGAACAAAAGGAGAAAAAATGATTGAGATTCGTTGGCATGGTAGGGGTGGACAAGGGGCAAAGACAGCAGCTTTGTTGTTTGCAGATGCTGTTATGCATGAGGGTAAATGGGTGCAGGCATTTCCAGAGTATGGACCAGAGAGGATGGGAGCGCCTGTTCAAGCCTTTAATAGGGTGAGCGATGAGCCTATTCTCTTGCATTGTGGCATAACCAATCCAGATGTAGTGGTTGTCCTTGATCCAACCTTGTGTTCGGCCATAGATGTGACTGCAGGACTGGCTTCTGATGGAAAGCTTCTAATCAACTCTGGAGAAACGCCAGAAGAGTTTAGAAAAAAGATGGGACTTTCTACAAAGTCAATATCCACTGTAGATGCTTCAAAGATTGCCTTAGCTACTATTGGTAAGAACATTCCAAATACGCCTATGCTTGGCGCCCTAATTAAGGTCTCTGGGGTTATTCCACTTTCTACCATCATCTCTTATGTAGGGGAGAAGATGACCAAGAAGTTCAAAAATAAGCCTGAGGTGATAAATGGAAATCTTGAGGCAATAAAGAGAGCTTATGATGAGGTGAGAGGTTAGATCAAAGATAAAAGATCAAAATATGAAATTAGCTATAATCGGACTGGTAAACTCTGGTAAAACGACCATTTTTAATGCTCTAACAGGGCAGCACTTAGAGACAACACCCTATCCTACCATTAGCGAAAAGCCTAATTTCGGAGTAGTTAAGGTGCCTGACAAGAGGGTTGCGGCGCTTTCTGAAATTTACAAGCCAAAAAAATCAACTTATGCTACTATAGAATATATTGACTATCTTGGGCTTACAAAAGGAGATGCTGTCCAGAACAGAAAGGTCTTTGATCTGATAAAGGATGTTGATGCTATTGTCTGTGTGGTCAGAGCATTTACTGATGAGTCCGTGTCTCATCCGATGAATAAAGTAGATCCTCTCGCTGATATTGATGCCTTGATGTTTGAGCTCATATTTGAAGATTTGGAGTTTATTGAAAAGAGGTTAGAGAGGATGAAGAAGGATAAAAAACCATCTGAGGCAGAGAAAAAGCTCCTTTTGAAATGCAAGGATAGTCTCACCAAAGAGATACCTCTCTCAAGATTGAGCTTTGATGAAGAAGAGCAAAAGGTAATAAAGCCCTTGCAGTTTATCTCCATAAAGCCTGCTATAATTCTCTTGAATATAGGAGAGGAAGATTTGAACCAGAAGAGAGAGCAAGAACTTATTGAAAGGGCAAAGAGATCAAAAGATAACAACTCCATAGTGCTGGCTTTATGCGGAAAGATAGAGATGGAAATAAACCAACTAAATCCTGATGAGGCAAAGGCTTTTCTTGATGACTTAAAGATTCAGGAACCTGCTTTGAATAGATTGATTGAGGTGAGTTATCGTCTTCTTGGCCTCATATCCTTCCTGACTGTTGGCGAAGATGAGGTGAGGGCCTGGACAATAATCAAAGGCACTGATGCTCAAAAAGCAGCAGGTAAGATACATTCAGATATTGAAAGGGGATTCATACGGGCTGAGGTTATAGGTTTTGATGATTTTATCGCGGCAAAAACTATGGTTGCAGCTAAGGATAAAGGGCTTTTGAGGCTTGAGGGCAAGACCTATGAGGTCAAAGATGGGGATATAATCAACTTCAGGTTTAATGTGTAACTCAACTCACTTAACCGCAGAGACGCAGAGAAGATAGAAATAATCAAAATTTATTTAGTGCCATCCTATAGTCAAGATTCTGCCTGCTGCGGCATCAAGACGACAACCTCAATTATGGCTAACAAGCAGTAAATCTTATCGCCTTTTCGCAAATATGATGGGATGATAGCCAGTAAAACCTCTCTAAATGTTTATACCAAAAATAAATGGTATGTGTTTAGCTCCCCTTTTGTAAAATAACCAATAACCAAGCTCCAAGATACAAACAAATCTCAATATCCAATAACCAATCACCAAACATAAT
>JAGUXG010000166.1 GCA_020061965.1 bacterium | reverse complement strand
TTCCAAAAAGCAAACATACCCATTTCTTCCCTTTCTTTTTCTTCTTATTATCTTCTTTCTTAAAAAAATAGAGTTTTACAATAAAGAGATTTTCTTTACATTTTTGTTTATTATTGTCTGTGGTATATTTATATTCACAGTAGCAAGGCTTATTGAGTGGAAGCTTTTAAGGGCGAGGTTTCCTGTAAAATCTGGCTTTCTTTCTTTACTCTGCCTTGGCATTCTAATTTTCCTCTATATTCTTATCTTTACATATTTTTCCTTCTTGAGGGATGTAAGGCTTTTTACTGGAATGGACCTTGCTGGCTTTAACCAGGCAATGTGGAATACTGTCCATGGAAGGATCCTTTCAACAACCATTTATGAACATAACTTTCTTGGGTGTCATTTTGCCATCCTTCTTATCTTGATTTCTCCAATCTATGCTTTATGGCAGGATCCAAAGATGCTTTTGTTTCTTCAAAGCCTATTCCTTGGCTTGGGAGCTATCCCTGTTTACTTAATCTCCTATCATAGACTAAGGGATAGGTTTGCCTCTCTTGTATTTGCCTTTTCATATCTTGCTTATCCCTTTTTGTCTCGGATAAACCTTACAGATTTCCATGAAATCTCTTTAGCCCCTCTGTTTGTTCTGTTTTCTTTTCTCTTTCTTATCAAAAGAAGATTTCTCTTATATTTCATCTTTATCGTCCTTTCTTTAATGGTAAAGGAGGATGTTTCATTTTTAATCTGTGCCCTGGGGATTTATGCATTCTTTAAGCAAAACAAGAAGATTGGTGCAATAACCTTTATCCTTGGGCTATTTTGGGCAATTCTTGCTATAAAGATAGCTATTCCTTTTATTGGAAAGGCAACATCTGTATCGGGCTTTACAGAATGGGATGTTTTTTCACAAAGGTATCTACATTTGGGCAAAGATCCCTCTGAGTGGGTCAAAACAATCCTTAGCCATCCTTTAGCTGTTTTAAAAACAATTATAGTTCCACAAAAAATTATCACTGTGGTCCTACTTTTGTTACCCTTTGGCTTTTTTTCTCTATTAGGTATTGAATTACTACTTATCTGCCTTCCAAGCCTCCTTTTGCACTTATTGGGTTATTTTAAGCTTCAATACCTCCTCCTTTGGCATAATTCTGCATTAATCATCCCTTTTCTTACAATATCAGCCATTTATGGCTTTGGAAGGCTAACAGAAAAAGCCAAAATAAAATCAGCTACACCCTTCTCTCTTCTTCTCTTGTCCATCTCCTTCCTCTCTTGCCTCCATTTTTCTGAACCTCCTTTCTTAAAAGGTCTTTCTAATGATGCAGAAGATTATAAACCAGAACTTCAGAAAAGGCTTCTTTTTATTCCAGAGATGACGAAAGAAGAGGAGGCCCGTCTTAAGCTATTTTATTTATTGAAATTGCTGATTCCAAGAAATGCTCCTATAGCCTGTGGAGACCCTTGGGCATCACACCTATCAGGAAGAAAAATAATTTTTCGCTTTAATGAAGCAAGGGCTAATTTTGAAGGTGCTGATTATATTCTTTTGGATTATTCCTGGAGGTTTTTCTCACTTGAGCTTACAACCCCTCATATAAAAAAACTTGAAGAAACAGGACAATTTCAGAAAATCTTTGAAGAAACAGAGGGAGGAGGCTTTGTTATCTATGTGAGAAAGCAGAAAGAAAAAGAGTTTTTAGAGTCTGCAAATGCCCTGGCAGAAAGAAACCCAAGTGCTCATACACACTTTATCCTTTCTTCTATCTACTCTAACCTCAATATGCCTGAGTATGCAAAGAGAGAAGCAGAGAGGGTGGTAGAGCTCTCTCCTGATTATTACAATCCTCAAATCTACATCATCCTTGGAAATGCATCTTTAATGCTCAATCTTCCAGACAAAGCCTATTTTGCCTATAAAAGAGCCGCAGAGAAAGACCCACTAAAGATATTGGAACTTAATAGAGTAAAGGCTCTGTATCTTAAAAATGGTCTTTCTGAAAAGGCAGAGATGGTAGAGAAAGAGATGGAAAAGATGATATTGAGTCTAAAAGAAAGGGTAAACAAAGACCCAAAAAACATCTATCTGAAGAAGCAAATAACCTTCATTTTGGCAAATAAAGGAAGATACAGAGAGGCAGTTCTTTATCTTGAAGAGATTCTAAAAGAAGAACCCAATGACCCTTGGGCAAATGAGCTTTTTAATGAGCTTAAAAATTTCTCTTGACGAAATGAATAAAGTTTATTAAACTTTAAAATAAGATGTTTAGAAATATAAATTTAGCAGAAACAGTCCAGAGAGAGAGAGAGTAATAGCCGCAAGCAATTTCTATATAGAACTATCCGAGCAGGTCAAACAAACCTGCTATTTTTGTGTCTAAAGGAGGTAAAGAGATGAAGAAGGTTTTAGTAATGTTAATGGTTTTGGGAATTATGGCAGAGATTGCAGAGGCAACAGTTGAACTGTCAGGTGAGATGTATGGAAATCATACTTATAATGAGGATGTGATTATCAATGATCTTACCGTAAAACAATACGATGGTACATCCGGAACAAGTATTCTCTGTATAAAGGCTCCCAATATTCAGGTAATAGGTGTCATCAATGCCTATGGCCGTGGCTATGGTGGCGGTGCAGGTGGAGGAGGAGGATGTGGAAGTAATAAAGGAGGAGATACAGGGAATGCTGGTCTCTTTGATGGCGGTTTAGGATATGGGATAGGTGGTAATGGTGCTGGCTATGGCGGTGGAGCAGGTGGAGGAGGAACTCCTTTTAGTGCCAGTAGTATTGGTAGTGCAGGTGGAGGAAACGGTGGAGCTGGCAATAGCCATGCTTATGCAGGAGGTGGGGGAGGCGGTTCTGGCGATGGAACGCAAGCTAATAATGGTATGAATGGAAGTAGTGAAGGATGGGGTGGTACAGGAACAGCTGGTGGAGGTAATGGAGAGAAAGGTGGACAAGGAAATGATTCTATTATTTTTGGAGGAGGAGGAGGCGGCGGAGGTGCCGGTCTTTTTGGCGGTAATGGTGGTCGAGGCGGTGGACAAGATTATGGGTATAATGGTCAGAATGGTAGCCGTGGCGGCTATTATGGAGCAGGAGCAAATAATGATAATTCTACAGATCTTTCTGTTTTAATTGGAAGTGGAGGTGGAGGAGGTGGGGGAAGTAGAGGTGCTCAACCGAGTCAGGGTGGACCCGGCAATGGTGGAGCAGGGGGTGTACCAGGAGGAGTTTCTGGAAGCTATTATGGTGTGGGAGGTGGTGGTGGTGCCTCAGGCGGTGGTGCCATTACCCTCTATGCTCAAAATCTGTTGGATATTAAAGGCTGCATATTGGCAGATGGTGCAGGAAGTTCTAGTTTAAATGGTGGCTATGGTGCAGGTGGTGGAATTGCTTTAAGGGGAATAACAGTGAACATTGATTCCCAAGCTACAATTCGTACCCGTGGTGGTTTTGGTGATGGAATAGGAACAACACAGAATGGTGGAACAATCAAGGTGTTTTATCTTTCTTTAGTAGGCACAGTTTCTTCATCTAATGCAGGAAGGGTTTTCTTTGCCAATCACTTACCTTTATCTTTAATGCTATATCCATCTTCAGGCCTAGTAGGAAGTGTAATTACAGTAAAAGGTGAAGGTTTTGCTACTTCATCTCAAATCTCCATCTCCTTCGGCACCACTCAAACCCTTACCACCACCCAATCATCTCCCAACGGCACCTTCTCCACGACCTTCGTTGTTTCCACCCAAACTCCA
>JAGUXG010000137.1 GCA_020061965.1 bacterium | reverse complement strand
GATTTTGTTATACTATTTGCGAGCAGGTGCGAGTAAAAAGTATTAGAAAATCCTTGGGGAGAATCCTCCCGCCCCAATTTTATAGAAAAAATGAAAAGATGGATTTTTTTGTTTGGTCTCTTCTCTGCATTGGCTTTTGCAGAGACATCTCTCCTTGGCGATATAGAAAAGAGATTGGCAAAAAATGAGCAGCTCTTTTTGCTTCCCCAGCATAGAGTGATTACAAGGAAGGTAGAAAGGGCTGTCCAAAAGAAGACCAATCCTTTATTCTCTATGAGAAACGATGGAATGGCTATCTTTCCTTCTGATCAAAAAGAGGAGAAAGAGATTGTTATCCTACCAGCAGTCCCTTCTTATAAACTTTCGTCCCCTTCTTTGACCCTATCTCTCTCTGCATTCTCAAAAATAAAAAAGGAGATGGAAGTAGTCAGGAGTCAGGAGTCAGGGGTCAGGGAAGAAGGTACAGAGGAAGATAGGAGTCAGGAGTCAGGTATCAGGTATCAGGAGTCAGGAGTTTTGAAAGATAACATTGTCAAGACAACCAAAGAACCCCAGCCAGAGCCTTCTCCTTTAGAGACCGAAGTCAAGATAATAGTTGAAGAACCCGAGGCACCTCTTCCTTTAGAAAAGATAGTCAATCTTGAAGAGATAGAAAGGGAGCTTGATAGATTTTCTGTAGATATGGAGCTTATGAAAGAGGTAGAGAAACTTCTCGTTGAGAGAGAAGCCTTGAAGAAAGAGGAGATGAAAGACCTTGAGCCAGATTTGGAGTCCGTCATCCTTCCAGAAGAAAGACCAGAGGCAAAGATAGAACCACAAAAAGTAGAAGCAGCAAAGATACCAGAGGTAATATTGCCAAAGGAGCCAGAGACTAAACCAGAACCAATATCTATGGAAGCATTAACACTAAAAGCAGAAGAACGGAGAAAAGAGACAGAGAAAAGGATAGAGACCATTGCCCAACTTTCAAGTAATCTACAGGAACTAAAAACCACACCTGGGGAATGGGCAAAATGGAGATTGCCAGAGGAGTCAGAGCTTAATGTCTTGGGTCGCAAGTATATAAAGATGGATTATAACGGAAAGAGCTTGCTGAATACAAAGAAGAGACAAAAGACCTCCAATCAACTGAATATAAATCAGGAGCTTGATGTGAGTATTAAAGGGACTGTGAAGAAAAAGGTCAGCGTGAATATAGACTATTCTGACAAAAGCAGCGATATTATCGCTCCAAAGAAGACCTTTGAGGTAAAATACACAGGGGATAAAGAAGAGGTGATTCAAGAGATGAACTTTGGTGATGTTGCCTTAGAGATTCCAGCAACAAAATTTGTCAGCTATAAAAAAACAGGTTTTGGGATAAATGGCAAGACCCAGTTTCTGAAGGATAAATTAGGTTTAACAGCCATAGCCAGCAGGGAGAAGGGTGAGTCAAGGAGCAAGGAATGGACAGGAACGCAAAGCTTAGTCTCAAAAGAGATTACTGGTATATCATTCTTTGGCAGAAGATATTATCAGCTTCTGGCAGAGATCTCTATGGGCACAGAGACAAGAGAAGGCGGCAGAGTCGAATACCTCAAAAATAAGGGCTATCTTCCTATAAGACCAGGATCAATCAAGGTCTATATAGACGACCAGATAGGAGATAACAATTATACTGCAGAACCTCTTACAGCTTATACCTATAATTCTGCTGGTTCGCATACAGGCTTATTTGACCTTCAGTATCCAGGAGATGACTATACCATTGACTATAACACCGGAATAATCTCCATGAGAGACTCGCTGCGTGATAATGATGTTGTCTGTGTCTCCTTTATTGATGGCAATGGAAGCCTGACTACAAATCTTATTATCAAAGAAGATAAATTAGAGGAGACAAGCAGGCCAGAGCTTTATAATCTCTTTGAAATAAAGGGATACTATAGCCTTGGCTATGGCAAGATAAACCCCAATGACCCAAATTTTTCATTGGAGATAAAGGATGCTAATAAAAAGTCCTGGTATGATGCAAATAACAACGGATTAAAAGATGCAGACGAGATATCTTATGTTCGGTTTTTTGGTCTTGATAGGGAGACTAAGTTAGATGTGTATGGAAACGAAAGACCTGGGTATGGAAAGATAGACCCGGAGTTTATTGACCAGGATTCAGGGATGCTTAAATTTCCTGACAGAATTCCCTTTGACTTTGGTACTACTTCTGAAAAACGAGCCAACAGGTTTTATACAGAAGATACTATTATGGCTGGTATCCTCTCGGTGTTTTCAAACCTGCTTCCTTCCCTGTCCGAACCTAACTGCTATAAGCAGCTGAGCCCTTCTTCAAAGTATTCTATCTACATCAACTATCCAAGGGAGAGCATAATGCTTACCCTTAATGAGTTGAGTATTGTCCCGGATAGTGAAAAGGTTTATCTGAATGGAGCGAGGCTCTCAAAATCAGATTATAGATTAGACTATGAGTCTGGATGGTTGACTATCTACAGAAAGATATCCGCATCTGATAAGATAAAGATAGACTATGAGTATTCGCCATTCCTTGGTGTCTATCAAAAGAGCCTCTTTGGAAGCAGGCTTACTTATACACCCCATAAAGGCATCTCTCTCGGCTCTACATTTATAGGTGAGACTGGTGTCGGGCTAAAGGGCGCGCCCTCTGTAACCCATCCATCTACATCCCTTTCTGTCTTTGATTTAGACACAAAGGTGAACCTGACCAATTTCTTGAAAGAGAGGACAGACCGATCTTTACCTTTAGACCTCAGCGTAGATGCAGAAATGGCCAGGTCTATTCAGAACCCGAATACTTATGGATATGGAATGATAGACTCTATGGATAATCTAGAGCAGGAGAGAACAATACCAATGAATAAAGATAATTGGATGCTTTCAGGATTAAGGCGTGGAAAGATATTTTATGCTGATAATGGCCAGCAAACTCCATTTTCTGAAAGGGCTGGACCATACAATGAGGATGGAGGACATAGAGAAGATGAAAAGCAGAACAAGCAGACGCAACTCTCGTTTGAGCTTGAGCTTGGAACGAATAGTAGTCTATCTACGATTCATTCTATCTCAAAGGAAGGAGAGGACTTTTCAGAATATTCTCATCTTCAAGTCTGGCTGAATGGCCCTGCTTCTTCTACTGTGAATCTATATGTTGATCTGGGCAGAGCAGCAGAAGATTTTGATAATGATGGGATTTTAGATACAGAGGATATAAACAAGGATGGGTATCTTAACCCAGGAGAGGATATAGGCTTTGCCTTTGGAACTTTGACCAGGGTTGGTGTCAGCAACGGCAAGCTTGATACAGAAGACCTTAACGCTAATGGAAGACTTGATTTAGACCAAAATTTATCAGGGATACTGGTCAATGATGAAAGATATTATATAAAGACAATAAATACTGCTGCTGGCTGGAGACTTTACAGCATTCCTCTGATTGATATAAGCACAAGCACAGACTTCTGGAGGGTGATAAAGGATATAAGATTAAGGTTTGAAACCCCAGGCACAACAACTACATACAACGGCAAGTTCTATATTGACCATGCAGCCTTCATAGGTGCTTCCTGGGACAAGCCTCTCTGGACAAAGGGAACAGGGACAGCTATATTAGAGGGAAAGAACAGCAAAGATGATGCTGACTATGACTTTCCAAAAGATACAGCTGAATACAAAAATCTGCATAAAAATGAAGAGATTGAAAAGGATGGTCTGTTTTTTCTAAAGATAGAGACAGGCACACCTTCTACCATATCTATCAGGAAAAAATTAGGAAGATTTCATAATTATTGGAGCTATGGGAAACTAAGTTTCTGGGCCAAACAGAAGAAAGATAGCACCCTTTCCTTCGCCTTTGGCTTAGATAATGCCAACTACTTTAGATTCAATGCAGGAACATTAAGCAGTCAATGGAATCTGATAAGTATAGACCTGTCAAAATTTAAGGAGATGCTTTCCAAGAAGCAGAAAGGCACAGAGACAGACCAGTATTTTATTTGCGGAAGTCCCAATCTTGGTAAGATTGAGGAACTGAAATTTATAATAGAAGGCACAGAGCCTGATGAGATCTGGATAAATGAGCTTCATCTGGCTGAGGTTATGGAGAGAAAAGGAGAGGCTTATTTCTTCTCTATGTCTGGTAGCAACAATAAGTGGGGCAACTTCAATATGAAGAGGAGCGAGCAGGCTGGGAGCTTTCGGACAATTGGGCCTGCATCTTTGGGCGAAGAGACAGAATCTGAACACTTTGATGGAAAGTTTACCAGAATTCCGTCTTTAACTGAACTCTCCTATACCTATGACCTCTCAAAGAGCAACCTGAGTTTTGAGAATGTAGATGAAGTTTCTAATCAGGGCTTTGGAAATAAAAGATTAAAAAATCAGTTGGTAAAGATGAGTTTTGACCCCAATAAGATAAAGGCAAAGGGTTTTCCTGTCCTATCTGCTTCTTGGAAAAAGGATGAGGCAAGCTACAAATATGATATAAATAATAATGAGCTTATCAATCAGGAGATAACTGGAGGATTAGCTTATGTACGCACACTTTGGAAGGGGACTAAGACAGAGGCAATAGGCATTACGACAAACTATGTTTACACCCAAAAGGACGGCACCTACACCAATCACCTTGGCACATCAACGACAAAAGAGGATACTTCGGTCTCTCATAGAGTGAATAATACACTCGCCATTGTTCCAAAGGAGTATCTGGCAGGCTCAAACATATCCATAGGTGGAGGCGTAAGAACAGGAAAGATAGAGTATCCGCAAAGGACTGGAACAATGACTATCCAAGAAGAGCGGGAAGTAACTGATGGGGCTTTTGGGCTTATCCTTAAATTTTATCCAAAACATCCTATCTCAAAAAGGTTTCTTGGAAGCAGTTCCTTTTCCTCTGAATATTCTGGCAATATGAGTTTGAGTTCTGAGGGTGTTGTCTATAAGAGCGGATTGGGAACAACAGCTACTGAAGATTTGAAAAAGGAGGGGATAAGCAATGTGTTGATTGTAACAATTTCTCCAATAAAACCCCTCGTGAATAGATATGAGATAAGCGATAAAAAAGATGAAAGCAGATCTAACCTGTTCCAGAATAACTGGACCACAGGCTCTCGCGTTCAATCAAACAACCTGACCTATAATATTGTCAGGGGCGAGTGGTTTTCAGCAGAGAGCAGGCTCTATGGCGGACAAAACCAGCAGAAGGTAAAGGAAGATAAGAGCCTTAGGCTGACAGGAAGAAACCTGAGACTTGAACTGAACAAATGGACATTCTATCCAAACGAGACAAGAATAAAAAAGGTGAAATACCTGAACTCCATCAGTTCCATAAATATAGACCAGAGATTTAACTTCCAAGAGAACTACTGCTTTTTAACAAACAGAGATCCGCAGAAGAAGACAGCTAATACAGACTCATACTTTGGGGCGACAGAAAAGTTTTCCGAGCTTTGCTTAAAGGGTCGTAAGTTCACCCCATCTATGGGCTTTTCTCTCACTGCTAATGCTACTTATGATAACCTACCTTCAGATGAAGAGACCCTGTCAACATTAGCCAATATATACAAAGACTACTACCAGGGGCTTCTCTTTAGAAGAAGGGGAACAGAAGGGGATTTGTATAAACAGGCGAAGAGAACAGCTTCTCAAAATATAAGGAGTTTCTTTGTCAACTCTGACTGGTCACTTTATAAGCCAATGACCACAAACTCAAAGTTTACCTACACCCTGAATGAGACCAATAGTATAAGCAGAACAGACTCTATTGCTCAGGAGATAAACAATACCCTTAATCTACTCTCTGCAAAACCAGGGTTTTCTTCTAAATTCAAGAGTTGCCAAGCAAAGGCAAATTATAAGGTAGATTGGAGTCATGAATACACACTCACAGAAGACAAGATTAGAAAGACTACCCATAGTCCGTATCTTGAATGGATAGCAACTTGGCAGAGGCCACTTACAACTAAGGCTATCCTTAGCTCAAGTTTTGCGACGACAAAGGAGAGGTTTGGTGTGGTTGCAACTTCTATACAGATTGACCCATCTTCTTCATTTACCTACGACTTTACGAAGCCTGGGTTCTTGCGAGTTCCATTTACTAATAAGAGACTTGACTTAGAGAGAAAGCTGACATTGAACGGCGGGCTAAATATGAACTTCAAAAGGACAACAAAGAAGATACCAGGCCAGAAGGATATAAATGAGCTGAATACAGACTCTTTCAAGCTTAACTCTTCAGGAAACTATAATATCCAGAAGAATCTCCTTGGAACACTCGGGGCAAATATAGAGTATTTCAAAGATAGGGTGCTCGATGGTAAGGATTACATCGGCTATGGAACCTACTTCAGTATTGAGTTTAAGTTTTAACTTTTAATTCTTCTCTTCTCCATATCTCCTTTCGGACACTACCTGAACGCTTACATAATTTGGTAACAGTTCACCTCCCCCTCTTAGATTAGAGAGGGGGAGGTGAACTGTTACGATTTATACCCTTCCACAACAGGTTTGCAAAAAAAACTAGATTTTGATAAATATTTTTACCGAGATTAAAGTTGTTCTTTGACAAAAGGCAAAATAAATGT
>JAGUXG010000163.1 GCA_020061965.1 bacterium | reverse complement strand
GTATGTACCCTGGCAGATTACTCAAGAGATGGAATTGACAGAAGATATAATTGCCCAGCGAATTGAGGTTATGCAAACCTATATGCCTGATGGAGAGATAAAGGGGACTCAGGCTAATGGGTTTATCATTCATAGGGACATTTTTGACCAATATCTGGCAAAAAAGGCACTTGAGGCAGGAGCAAAACTTTTTCTTAAGACGAAGGCACAAGCACTAGAGAATAAAGTGGTGATAGCTAAAAACATCCAGATTAAAGCAAGGGTGATAATTGGTGCAGATGGGCCAAATTCTATCGTAGGCAGATGGATAAACTCGCAAAATACAGGGTTTGTTCACACTGCTCAGTACCAAATGAAGCTATGTAAGAGCTTACGTTCAACAAAGGTTTTTTTTCACAAAAGTATCCCTGGTGGATATGGTTGGGTATTTCCCAAACAAGATTTGGTTAATGTAGGTGTTGGGGTATCAAAAATGTTTAAGGTGAAGCCCCAAGAGGCATTAGATAAATTTGTCCATTATCTTATTGGAAAAGGGGTTATTAAACCAGATATTTTGAATAAGACCGGTGGCGCTATCCCTGTAGGTGGGCTGGTGAAAAAGCTACAGTGTGGCAATGTACTTCTTGTTGGTGATGCTGCAGGTATGGCTCATCCGATTACCGGGGCAGGGGTGTCGAATGTAGTATTGTGCGGTAAGATAGCTGGAGAGCTCGCTGGCCGGGCTGTTCTGCAGAATAATCTTGATATACTGGCTGAGTATGAAGAGGAATGCCGAATGTTGTTGGATGAGCCATTAATGAGGGCAAGGAAAAAGAGGAAGACTATGGAAGCATATTGGAGTAATGGCAATAAAGAGTTGGCAAAAACACTTCGCTCAAGCTGGATTGCCTTTGAAGAATACTATCAGTAAGGAGCGACAGTAATGAGTGATGAGCTAAAAGAATCACCAGAATATGTTAGAATAAGTTTAGCCGCGGCTATGACCCTCAGGCTTGCTTCTGGCAGATTTTACCGGGATGCCAGGCTCTATTGCGTCAATCTGTTGCTTACTTACATAGAGGGTTGTATGGGTAGATGCAGTTACTGCGGGCTGTCAAGAGAAAGGGAAGGTGCGTATGAGGAGAAGAGTTTTATCCGTGTAGCCTGGCCTGTCCACAAGATTACTACTATTCGGGAAAGGCTGAACAAATATGCCTCATGGGTAGAGAGGGTCTGCCTCTCTCAGATTACCAACAAACGAGCTATTGAGGATACCGTTGCGATCATAAAATACCTTAAGGAGGAAGTTAACCTGCCTATATCCTTGCTTATCAGTCCGACCATTGTTAACAAACAGGTGCTTTGCCGTTTCAAAGAGGCTGGGGCAGAAATGATAGGAGTAGCTATAGATGCAGCCACTGAGGCGTTGTTTGTGAAACACCGAGGCAAAGAAGTTAAAGGTCCGCATAAGTGGGAAAGATACTGGCAGGTGCTACAAGAAGCAGTAAATGTCTTTGATAAAGACAAGGTCGGATGCCATTTAATTGTTGGGCTAGGCGAGACAGAAAAAGAGATGGTTAAGGCGATTCAAAAGGTAAAGGATTTAGGTGGAAGAACCCATCTTTTCTCTTTCTATCCAGAACCAGGGTCTCTCCTTGAAAACAGACCAGCCTGTAATGTTAGCCAATAT
Organism: bacterium; assembly: GCA_020061965.1. Taxonomy (GTDB): domain Bacteria; phylum UBA9089; class UBA9088; order UBA9088; family JAGUXG01; genus JAGUXG01. The sequence goes on along the minus strand of JAGUXG010000163.1, from coordinate 3,907 downwards.
CGTCGGATACAATTAGCCCGCTATTTGATTGACCATAACTTATCACAAAGTAACCAAATGGAGTTTGACCAACAAGACAGGATAACCAATTTTGGGTTAAATGATAACCAATTAGAAAAGATAATGGAATCAGGCAAGCCCTTTCAAACCTCAGGTTGTCCGGGTAAAACCATGGAAGGAGCTTGTAATCGTCCCTTTGGCGATGGTCCACCTTCTGATATCCGTAGTTTTCCGTTTGAATTGAACAAAAAGGATATAAACAAGATACATAAACAAATAATTATTTGACAAGTTATATTTTTAATTATAATATGACTAAAATAATCGTATATACTTTAAGGAGGTAAGAAAAAGAAGAGATGGAGAGAAGATTTTCAAAGGTGAGTGAGAAGGATGTAACCAGGGCTATTGTGTCAGAGTTTTCAAGAGAGTTTTCAGAGTATGTAGAGAGTGACTGCTTGATAATTGGTGGTGGGCCATCAGGATTGATGGCTGGAAAGATACTTGCCGCAGGTGGCAGGCGGGTACTTATCGTTGAGCGGAATAATTACTTAGGTGGTGGATTCTGGATTGGTGGCTACCTGATGAATAAGGTTACCTTCAGACATCCAGCAGAAGAAGTTCTTCAGGAATTAGGTGTTCCATATCAGGAAGTAACAAAAGGGCTTTTTGTATCCGATGGGCCTTATGCTACCTCAAAACTTATTGCGGCTGCCTGTGATGCCGGGGTCAAATTTAGCCAGATGACCTTTTTTGACGATTTGGTGTTGCGTGAAGAGAATCGAGTTTGTGGAGCTGTTATCAACTGGACACCTATTCGGGCATTACCGCGTGAGATTACCTGCGTGGACCCAGTTGCCATGGAAACAAAGGTGGTGATTGATGCTACCGGCCATGATGCCTGCTGTGTCAAAAAATTAGAAGAGCGGGGCTTAATCAAGACAAAGGGATTTGGGGCAATGTGGGTAGAGGCATCAGAGGATTTGGTTGTTGAACATACGGGTGAGGTTCATCCCGGGTTGATAGTAGCCGGCATGGCTGTAGCCACAACCTATGGTCTGCCAAGAATGGGACCTACCTTTGGGGCAATGCTTCTCTCAGGTAAGCAAGCAGCAGAGGAAGTAGAAAAACAACTGAATAAATGAGAAGAATGCCTTCATCTATCCATATTTACAACGATGGGGCAAACGCTTGTTTGGATTTTCAACTGCTTGCTTGCTACCTTAGGGAGAAAACCGGAATAGAGGTTGAGATAGAGGGAAGTCTTATTCCCGCCAGAGGCAACCAAAGATCAGCGGCCCAAGAGTTTGCTCGGGCAAAGATTGTTGACCCGCAGAAGAAGGGACTAAATCCAGACCCGCTGCCGGCTGAGATTGAATATGAATTGAAAGTACTTCTTAATCAAAAACCTTCAGGGCTACTTTACGATGGTTTCTGTTTGCAAGAGATATTTCGCCGGATGACACCTCAGCAAGAACATAATCTTAGCCATGCCCATATCATATTTACTTCCAGGCTCTTTGGAACTTATGAAGATAACCGTTATCATGCCCGAGTAGCTGTTTTTGGCACCCCTTCCCTTATCTCTACTACCGGCATAGTTGAGGCACCGGCAAAACCAAGGGAGTTTTATTTGAGAAGACAGCTTCGAGAAAATGAAGCTGTTCTGAAGGAAGAATTTAAGGGAAGATTTATTGACTACAATGATGAGAGGATCACTGAGGTGATGAAAGGGTATCTCATGCAGGCGTTTTTTTACCATGCCTTTGATAACCCCTTTTGTGATGACCCAAACTGCCGACTTTATAATGCCCATTGGCAGGAAGAGGTAATTAAAGCCCAGATTGACAGCAAATATGAATTTTGTCCCTTTCATGCACAAAAGAGGAGGAAATAAATATGGCGTTAAACCTTGAAGAACTTAAAGCTGGTGGAATTATTAGTCAGAGACAAAAGGATATGTTCAGTGTAAGGATAAGGATTGTGGGCGGCAATGTTAGCCCAACACAACTGCGTAAGATAGCTGAGTTGGCAGAGCAATATGGCTAGGATTATGCCCATATCACTACCCGACAGGGATTTGAAATCTCACACATCAAATTTGAGGATGTCCAAAAGGTAACTGACGAACTAAAAGAGGTTGGTTTGATATTAGGTGCCTGCGGGGCAAGGGTGCGGGTAGTGGTTGCCTGCCAGGGAACGGATATCTGCCCTCAGGCCTTAGGCGATACACAGAGTTTGCTTAAGGTACTTGATGAACGATTCTACGGTCGCTACGGTGTACCGCATAAGTTTAAGATGGGCATCTCCGGTTGCCCTAATGCCTGTGCCAAACACAACGAAAACGATTTAGGCTTTATGGCGGTAATAGAACCTAAATTAGAGGATAAAGATGCTTGCATAGGCTGTGGATTATGTGTTGAGGTCTGCCCTGGAAAAGCCATTGAGACAAGAGATGAGAAGCCGGTCTTTGACGATAGTAAATGTTTTCATGATGGTAAGTGCATTGGTGTCTGCCCCTTTAATGCCCTAATAGCCAGTCGAAGTGGCTGGCAGGTATTTGCCGGTGGGAAGTGGGGTAGAAGACCTCAACTGGGACTGCCAATAGCTAACCTTGTTGCTACTTCCCAAATACCGGATATGGTGGAGAAAATTCTGGCTACCTACATCAAGCTGGCTGGTAAACGAGAGCGATTAGGAGAGTTAATCAATCGATTAGGATTAGAAAAGTTTTGTAAGGAGGTCTTTTAATTTCGGATTGTGGATTGTGGATTGAAAAAAATAAATCCGAAATTCGCAATCCGCAATTAAGTAAAGAGGTATTATGATGGAGGTCTATCTTGATAATGTTTCTACAACTCGGCTACATCCACAAGTCTTAGAGGCAATGCTACCGTATTTACGAGATAACTTTGGTAATCCGTCCAACCAGCATCATATTGGCGCTGCAGCCAGAAAGGCAATTAGTGAAGCAAGAGAAAAGGTCTCTAGCCTAATCGGCTCAAGAGACGATGAGATAATCTTCACCTCATCTGGTACTGAAGCCAATAATCTGGCATTAAAAGGTGTTGCTTCTGCCAGACAAGATAAAGGTAAACACTTAGTGGTCTCTTCGGTTGAGCATTTTTCAGTACTACATTCTGCCCGGACACTTGAGAAACAGGGGTTTGAGGTGACATATCTGCCGGTAGATTCCTATGGTCGGGTTGAGCCTGGTGAGGTGGCTTCTGCTATCAGAGACGACACCATTCTGGTCTCTATCCAGCACGCCAATCCAGAGGTAGGCACTATCCAGTCTATTGCCAAAATAGGAGAAATTATCCGTGAACAATCCGCAATCCGAAATCTAAAATCTAAAATCTACTTTCACACCGATGCCGTAGCCACAACAGGAATTATCGAGGTGAATGTGGAAGATCTTGGAGTTGACCTGCTGAGTCTGTCCGGGCATCAATTCTATGGTCCCAAAGGTGCTGGAGCGCTATTTGTTCGCCAGGGTACAAGAATTACACCCTTGATTGATGGAGGAATTCAGGAAAGAGGAAGACGGGCCGGCACAGAAAATGTAGCAGGGATTGTTGGCCTGGGTAAGGCAGGAGAGCTCGCTAAAGAGGAAATGAAAAACTGGGCTTCTCATACACTTAAATTACGCCAAAGGCTGTTTACGGGATTAAAGGAGCGGATTGACCATATATCTTTGAATGGACATCCGGATTTGAGGCTGCCAGGCAATCTAAATATAGGGGTTAAGTTTGTAGAGGGAGAAAGCCTGTTAATATTACTGGATATGGAAGGTATTGTTGCCTCATCCGGTTCGGCCTGTACCTCTCTGGCATTAAAGTCCTCCCATGTGCTTAAGGCAATGGGGGTTAATGCCGTGCAGGCTCATGGCTCCCTTCTTTTTAGT
>JAGUXG010000120.1 GCA_020061965.1 bacterium | reverse complement strand
TGATGGCTTTGATGAATGAAAAGTGCCTGCGGCAATAAAGAGAATGTGATTGGTCTTGACAGGTCCATACCTTGTCATTACCGTAGAACCCTCAACTATAGGCAGGAGGTCCCTCTGCACACCCTCCCCAGAAATATCAGGACCCCCACCACTGCCCTCTTTGTCATCTCTGCAAATCTTGTCAATCTCATCTAAGAAGATTATCCCATAGTTTTCAACCTTATCCATAGCTTCCCTCATCATCTTCTCACGGTCAATAAGCCTTTCACTCTCTTCATAGGTAAGTATCTTTCTTGCCTCGGAAACAGTAACCTTCTTCTTCTTTTTCTTTGTTGGAAAGAGATTGCCAAAGGCATCAAAAAAACCCTGGTCCATCATACTCTCCATCCCAACCCCAGCAAATACCTCAACCATTGGCGGCGCATCAGTTGCCTCCAGATCAACAAACTTCTTTTCCAACTTGCCTTCTTTCAGTAAATCTCTAAACTTCTCTTTTGTCTCGCGTGTCTTGTTCTCTTTTCCAGGAAGAAGAAGATTGAGCAACTTCTCTTCGGCCAACTCAGAAGCCTTCTCTTTCACCCGCTCATACTCCTTCTGTTTTTCTATATTGATGGTAAGGTTAGCCATATCTCGGATCATAGAGTCAACATCCCGGCCAACATACCCAACCTCTGTAAACTTTGTTGCTTCTACCTTGATAAATGGGAAATCTGCTAATTGGGCAACCCTACGGGAAATCTCAGTCTTTCCAACACCAGTTGGACCAATCATAATGATATTCTTTGGACAGATCTCTTCTCGTAGCTCTTCTGGAAGCTTTTGGCGTCTACTGCGATTACGGATAGCAATAGCCACAGCCCTCTTTGCTTCCTTCTGGCCGACTATATACTTATCAAGCTCTTTGACAATCTCTTTCGGTGTTAAATCTACCATAATATTATTTACAAGTAGAACAACTTTTTGTGCTGCAGCTTGTGCAGGAAGATGTAGTCTTTCTTTCTACCCCAGAGACAGAAAATGGTGAGAAGAGCTTCTCCATCTTTTCCGATGCACACCTTTCACACCGTATCTCTTCTATTATATCCGATCTGATAAGAAACTCTGAGATAACCCCGCATCCCTTACATCTATACTCATAGATAGGCATCTTTGTAAGAATTTTAGATTAGCAGATTTTCGATTGATGATTAAAAAATCTAAAATCTAAAATCTAAAATCTAAAATTACACTAGTCTCTTCACTGCCCACATATTGGATTTGGCCACACCAGTTGCTTGGCCCAATCTCCTCTTTCTCTTTGAAGACTTTTTGGTTAAGAGGTGACCGCAGTTTGCCCTGTCTCTCTTTATAGCAGAACTCTTCAAAACCTTTACCCTCTTCATTAGCCCCCTATGACTCTTGTGTTTTAGCATATTCTTCACTCCTTACTCCTTAAAATGGAAAGTGCAGCAGAAGCCGCAGCTTTCTCTGCTTCTTTCTTGCTTCTTCCTTCACCCTGTGCCTTTATCTGGCCTGCCATCACTTGAACCCTGAAGCACGGCTGGTGTGCCAACCCTTCCCTTTTTATAACCTTATATTTTGGTATCTCCTTCATTATCTTCTGAACAACCTCTTGAAGCTCGGACTTATAATCAGAGGAGTCCATCGGATAATCTTGCCAATGTTTTTCTATAAACCTTCTTGCCTCTTCTATCCCTTTATCAAGATATATAGCACCAATCACAGCCTCTAAACCCTCAGCCACAATGGATGTCTTCTTTCTTCCTCCAGCCTCTGCCTCACCTTTAGACAAAAGGATAAAATCACTAATTCCAATCCTCTTCCCAATAAAGGCAATGGATGGCCTGCTCACCAAAGATGACCTCATTTTTGTCAACTCACCCTCTGCCAGCTCTGGAAACTTATGGAATAAATCCTCGGCAATTATCAGTCCAAGAACAGCATCTCCTAAAAATTCAAGTCTGGCGCTTCTTTCCTTTTTCTGCTCTTTTGAGTATGAGCTATGGGTTAAGGCTTTATCTAAAAGACTGATCTCTGTAAAATTTAACTCTAATGCCCTTTCCTGCTCTAAAAGCTCATCCCTTCTCTTTTTGTTCATATCTCTTAAATATCAAAGAAGCATTATGGCCTCCAAATCCAAAGGAGTTAGAGAGAAAGGTATTCACCTTAACCTCTCTTGCTTTATTTGGAACATAGTCTAAGTCGCAGTCAGGATCAGGATATTCATAGTTTATTGTTGGTGGAATAAGTCCTTCTTTCATTCCAAGGATAGAGGCTATTGCCTCAACCGCACCTGTTGCACCGAGAAGATGTCCAAACATAGACTTATTGGCTGTCACTGGAATTTTCTTGGCAAGCTCTCCAAAGACCTTCTTTATAGCCAATGTTTCAGCCTTATCTCCAAGTTGAGTAGATGTGCCATGGGCATTGATGCAGTCTATCTGGTCAGGCGATAACTTTGCATCACAAAGGGCATTCTCCATACAGATAGAAGCTCCCTGGCCATCAGGTGCAGGTGCAGTAATATGATAGGCATCCCCTGATGTTCCATAGCCTGTTATCTCAGCATAAATTTCTGCTCCTCTATTTCTGGCACATTTTTCTTCTTCAAGGATGAGTATTCCGGCGCCATCTCCCATAACAAAGCCATCTCTTTGCCTGTCAAATGGCCTGGAAGCCCTTTGTGGCTCATCATTTCTT
>JAGUXG010000023.1 GCA_020061965.1 bacterium | reverse complement strand
TGTTACACCCTCTGGAACAAGGTATTTTACTGGAAGACCATCATCCCTTCCAAATCTGTTGTCTTGGTTTAGGGTAGTTCCCAAAAGATAGATATAAGGGTTATTCTCAGAGAATGTAATTGTTCCTTTAAGGATTACCCTTGCATTTACATCCTGGGCTATGTGGTAATTGTTTGCAATAAATGTTGTATCTGTTATTGTTGCTTTTCTTGTATTTGTTATTCTTATTCCATAGGATGATGATGAGCCAATCTCACATCCTGATACTGTCACACTTCCTCCATTTACATCTATGTTTGTGATGCCATACAAAATTTCACTATACTCAAGCCCTGCCTTTCCAGAAACCTTTATCCCATTCCAGTATCCTTTGCTCTCAGAAGCACCTGTAAACACAACCCTCTTGCTCTCTGTTCCAAAACAGGATAAGCTCCCATAGACAGTAAACCCTTTACCAGAATTAAATTTCACCAAAACCCCCTCTTCTACCAAAAGCTCCTTTCCAGAAGGCACAAAGATATCTCCAGTAACAATATAAGGACTCCCTGTTTTAGTCCATGTTCCAAAAACATTTCCACTTACCGTTGTAGTAGAAAATCCACTTTTAGAAATACTAGCAATTAAAATAGCTAAAACTAAAATCTTCTTCATTTTCCAAAATCCCCTGAAGCCTCTAAATTCAATAATTCCTTTATCTTCCTAATAAACAATGGATACAATTCCTCTGCTTCTTTAATAAAATCCTTAATTTGCATCCACTTAATATCCAAATATTGATGAACAACAATATTTCTTAAAGAAGCAAAGCGAGAAAACCTCCTTGCAAATTCCTCTTTAAAATAAAAGAGCCCAAAGTTTTCTAATGTTTCTTTATATGACTGAGGAACCCCCTTTTTTTCAGAGGCCAATATAATCTTTGCAATGTCTAAAGAAGACATTACTAAATTTTCCACCCACCTTTCAACTATTTTTCTTTTAAAGCTATCATCACGATATTCTTCCCATGTTATTTTTTTAATCTCTTTAATTTCATTAAATTCATTTTCAAGAAATTTTAAAAATTGGATTAGCCTAGTTTTTTCTTCTGGAGTCAACGATTTTGCCCTTTCACTAATCTTGTAAAAATCCCAAGCAAAATCCCAAAAATCAATCGCCTCATAGCTTACCCTGCAGAGAAGGTCTAAATAAAGCCTTCTATCCTTTATCTTCAGAGGAATCCCCTTGCTTAGAACAGAAAAAACAACACTTGGCGATGTCCTATTTAAAATAGCAAGGTCAACATCATCTGTCTTTAGAAGGGAAACAAGCTCTCCCCAAATATTCTCTTCCCCTGGATAATTCTCCCTAGTTTCAATCTCCATATACTGATAAGGCTTAAAATATACACCAATATCCCAATCAGAAATCTTTCTTACCAATCCAGATGCCTGGGAGCCAAACAAAAAAGCCATAACTACCCCCTCTTTCTTTTCAAAATACCCTTTTAGCATCTCTACTTGTGTAATCTGATTCATTGTATATGTTTAACTTCAACACTAACTCACAATCACACCCCAAGCACTTCATTCAGTCTATTCCATATCCCTATATCTTCAGCCTCATCAGAAATTCTCTGAGCCCATTTCTCAAGATACCTTCTATCAATTTGCTCTCTATGCCTAAGAACAATTGATTTTGCATCAATTATATCTTTATCACGACCTACAATTATCTTAAAGAGAATCAAATCCTTTAGGAGAAGGAAAATAAGCCATTCTATCTATAAATTTGATTTTTTGAGCCCTGGCAAAGGCACTTTCTTCAAGCTGTGTACTGGCAATAATTATATCTGCATGAAACAGACCTTGATTTAGCCTAAATGTGCCTGTTTGTCTTATCCGTTCTAACTCTATTTCTATCTTAACCTCAAACCCTTGAACAATGGCTGATTCTAAAACCTGTTTAGCACTATTCTTCTTGATAAAGAGGATTAGGTCTATATCCTGCGTCATCCTTGGTTCACCAATAACACTTGCTGCAACTCCTCCTATCACAAGATAAGGAATGTTCAACCCCTCCAAGAACCCAACCACTCTATTACAAAACTCATCAAGTCTACTTTCTTCCATCTTTATTTTCTTTGATCTGGATGCTTAAAGCACATGGATGGTCGTTGTCTGTGAACTTGAATTGTCTAATCAATTTTGAAGAAAGCATCTCTTTGGTGATCTCTGAACTCTCTTTATATGTAAGCCCCTGAAGATATTCTTTTCTCTCCTCCTCAAACATTTCAAACCTCTTTTTATCCCACAGATTAAACCTTTTCATTTTAGTTTTTCCTTTACTTTATTATTCCAATCTTCCCAATTATCTTCTTTCCTTCATAATCCTCACAAACCCAGATATAAACCCCAGATGCCCAGAAAAGCTTATTTGGATATACAACAACCTTGCCAACCTCTCCAACAACCTCACGAAATATCCTCTCCCCTCCAATGTTATAAATATCCAAATAAGATAATGGCTTCAAATTTTCAAAGGTTATTCCATATTCCCTATGTTTATTATAAACCCAGGGATTAGGATAGGCAATTGCATTTTTCTTGCCAAGAGAAATTTTTTCTCCAAGGAGTGTCCATGTAGAAAGGTGGCTTGTTTCAACAATAACCATATTATCTAAAAACCTTTGATTCTCTGCCAGAACCCACCCATTATTCCAGTAATATGCCTTGATTGTATTTAGGTTAAAGCCTTTATTTAAAACATCATTTTTATCAAACAAAAATCTTAATGTAAAGCTTGCTTTAAGGAAGAGCGGAATAGGAGAAAGCTCATAGATTAAGCCAATATAATCCCCCCTTGGATATAATGAGAAATCAGCAATTTTTATCTTAACATAACCGTCTTTATCTAAAGACAAGGTCAAAGAACCAAAAGAGGCACTTTTTATCTTTGGATATACTATTATTTTCTTTTCTCCCTTGAAATATCCATCAGAGGTAATTATTGTATGTGTCCCCTCCCTAAGGGATATACTTCCTATAATCATACCACCTTCATTTACAAACCCCTTCATTATCTCAAAATTTCCTTTAATATTTATCTTTCCAAAGAAAGCCTTTGTTTGGCTCCCCTTTATTCCAAATATCTTAATATCTAAGGGAATATCTTCTACCCATTCATTTTCAATATCTATCCTAAACCCATCTATATCAGCATTTTTAAGGAAAAATTCCTCCCTTGCAATCCCAAGCAATTCCTCCTCCTTAAAAACACCAACAATTAAGCTATACCTTCCCGAGCATTCCCCCCTTAAAACATCCTTAATAAAATAAGAGCCTTCCCTTCCTGGAAGAAAAACATCCCCTTTTTGTAGAAGATAAAATCCATCCATTGGATCCTTAAGCCAGTATGAAATTGAGTATGTCCCGGGATATGAGGGCAAAAGCTTAACATTTGCAAAAAAGCCTTCATTTTGAATATATGTTCCTTTATCCATCGAAACCCCAAGGATTAAGACCTCAAAACCAGCTACATCAAATGCTACCTCTCCTGATTTCCCATTGTTTTCCCAATTTATATAGTATGTCCCAGATTTTATAAATTGTGGAAGGGTAAATGAGGTTGTTTTTGTAGAAGAAAGGAATAGGGAAATCTCTGTAGGGCTTCCTGGGGTCTTTAATGTTATTGTTCCCTCTCCCTCTATTTCCACAAGAACCTCCTCCCCTGGCTTAAATACATCCTTATTAAGAAGTATCCCTATATCCCCTTTCTTTCTAATATAGCAGGCATCAAGCCAAATTCCCCGTCCTGTCTCTGTGTATATCCCAAAGAATATCTTCTTATCAAACCTTGCCTGAAAATTAAAAATAGATGTATGGCTTCCATAAGGCGAAATATAGAATTTGTCTATTT
>JAGUXG010000107.1 GCA_020061965.1 bacterium | reverse complement strand
TAGAATGTTGGCTGGATTTTTTCCTATCAGAATAGACATAGCCTATCCAAGAGAAGGGCAGCGGATGACCCACTTTAGCCTTGGGTATGATTTTTAATGATTAACAAAAGAGATAAAAAGAGAATAAAGAAGACCTGTTTTTTTCTTTTGGTTTGCACCGTAGTCTTTTTCGGAGGAAGACAGTTTATCTTCTCTGATATATTTCGGATAAAAAAGGTAGAGGTAGAGACGGATGGAAACCTTGAGAAAAAAGAGATATTTTCTCTCTTTGATAACTACTGCAAAGAGAACTACTTGGGTCTTAGACCAAATCTCTTCGCCTTAGAAGAAAACAGCTTGCGAAGAGCCCTTCTTTCTGATGTGAGACTCTTTGACCTTAAGATAGAAAAGAGACCGCCAAATAAGCTGATAATCTCTACTACTGAGAGAAAGCCTTTTGCCCAAATAGGAGAAGGTCTTTGTGTAGATAAAAATGGCATAGTCTTTCCAACCAAAGGAACACACACTACCTATCTCCGTACCACTTCTAAAACTAGACCCGGCGATAAGATAGATGTGCAGGAGTTGTATCTTATTGCAGAAAGGATAAAGGCATTTCTGCCTACATATCCGATAAAAGAGATGAGGAAAGAGAAAGACAGGTGTTTCTTTTTAATAGAAGATACCTGGGTTTCGGTCTTACTAAAAGAGAAAAATCTTGATAAAAAATTGGCACAGCTCTCTGTCATCCTTCCTACACTTAAAGAAAAAGGGTTCATAGATCTGTGCTATGACGACCCAATCCTTTCTCATAATCCGCCATTTGAATAAGCTCTTTGGTTCTATGCCCAAATAAATCATAATTTCTTTGGGTATAAAAGGGTTCAAGGAGTCGAGGGGTCAAGGATGAGATGAAATCAATGAGATCCATCACTTAAACCCTTGAATCCTAAACCACTTTTATCACATATAAACCAGTTTAATTGGGCATAACTAATGAACTGTCTGTTTCTACTATCCTTTTAAGGTAACACTTTACCCATCTGAAGTAGTAACACTTTACCCATCTTAAAGTAAAATTAAAAAGGATTCAAGGAATCAAGGGGTGGAGGGGGAGATGAAAGAAAGATTTGTTAATTCTTTAAACACTTGAATCCTGTCCCCCCTTGACCCCTTTTTTGCAATGGATTCCTTCACTTGGGTAAATAGTTACAAAGAAGGTATATCCAAAACAAAGAAGCAAAAGAGTCCTTGCTCTTATTATGGTTTATTGGCTTAATTATTGCTATAATTTTGAACTATAATAACCCTTTTTGTAAGGCTGGTGAAGTTCTGAGTTTAGTAAAAAAGATTGACAAGAGAACCGATTTTCGTTTAATATATCATATTATGTTTGGTATCATCCTATTTTTACAGACAGTAAGTGCATTTCTTCTTATCTTTATCATCCTCCTTCAAGCAGGAAGAGGCGGAGGAATTGCGGCTGCCTTTGGTGGAGCAACGGTTGAGACCATATTTGGCTCGAGAAGAGGAAATGTGCTAACTAAGGCTACAGCTATATTAGCCGCAATATTTATGCTGACCTCGTTGTTATTAGTGAGAATTGGTCCTGCCTCACTTATAAAACATAAAGGGAGGCCTGTTGGAGAGAGACCGCAGGTTGCTCAGCCAAAAGAGCAAAAGTGAAAATATTTTTTGCTTCCAAGCAAAAATATATGATTAAAATGTTACGAAATTTCTATATTATAAGTCTATTTTTTGCTTATCCCCACATTCCTCTTTAACTTACCAAATACACTTATAGTCAACACATTAAATCTTTAGAAGAAAGGTTTATGGTGACAATTTGAAATGAAAAAACAGAATAATAAAGGGGTCAAGGGGTCTAGTTAGCAAGGGAAGGTGAAATTTATTTACATTGCAATCTCTTGAATCCTTGAATCTTAGAATCCTTAACCCCTTTTTTCTAAAAATTTAGGAGGAATACTAATTATTAAAAGGACAAAGATACATCCGTTTAGAGGCATTTTCTATAATCAGGAGAAGGTTGATATCTCTTCTGTTGTTGCCCCTCCTTATGATGTAATCTCTGATAGAGAGCAGGAGGCTTTCTATCGGGCTGACCCATATAATGTAATCAGGCTTATTCTTGGAAAGGATGAGCCTACTGATACAGAGGAGAATAATAGATATACGCGGGCAAAGGAATTTAAGAAAGCCTGGGAGAGAGAAGGTGTTCTGATAGAAGAGGAGACTCCATCATTTTATCTCTATCAGCAGGAATGGAGGTTGGATGAAAAAGAAGGGACAATGGAAGGTATTATTGCCTCTATTGAGGCTGAACCATATTCTGTAAAAGCGGTTCTTCCTCATGAAAGGACACTTGCCACGCCAAAAAAGGACCAATTGGAGTTGCTGAGAAAAACTCAGATGAACTTCTGTCCCATATTCCTTATCTATTCTGATGAGGAAAAAGAGATTAAAAGATGGCTTACTCCATCTGGAGAACCTAAAATTCAGTTTGAGTATCGCTCTGGGCTATTCTGTAGGCTATGGCAGATTAAAGAAGATACAGAGAAGCTCTCTGCTGTCTTTGAAAAGAGGCAGTTATTCATTGCTGATGGACACCATAGATATGAGACAGCCCTTGCTTTTTCTAAAGAAAATGGAAAGAAGAGTGTGATGGCCATACTTTTAGAAAAGGAGGGAGGAGGGTCTATCATTCTTTCAGCACACAGGCTCCTTAAAAATCTAATAGAGGAGGAGAGATTTCAAGGCTTTTGCCGAGAGAAGGTGAATAAAGATAATCTTCTTGATATTCTTTCAGAAAGAGAAGGCGTTGGTATCTTTGGTATGGTAACCAAAGATGAAACCTGCATATTAACCCTGAAAGAAAAAATTAGATCTGCAGATGATCCCTTGAAAAGAGTAGATGTGGCTGTCCTCCATGATGTTGTCTTTGATGGTGAGCAGGAAGAGAAGAACGTTGCTTATACCAAGGATGCCAAAGAGGTCTTTGCTCGTGTGGAAAGCGGTGAATTTGCTTGTGGTTTCTTGCTTAGGCCAACATCATTCCAAAGCGTGATGGATGTAGCATTAGCATCTCTTTATATGCCAGGAAAGGCGACCTATTTTTTTCCTAAGCCTTTCTCTGGTGTGGTAATGCATAAAGTATAGTTATACTCAAGGAACACAGGTTTACAAAAAGAGCCTGAGGTTGTAAGTTTAGGATGTTGTAAGTTGTAGGTTTGAGCCTTATCTGTTCTACTTCTTTAACCTACAACTTATAACCTACAACAAAAATTTTTGGTAAACCTGTTGCTTTTGGGTATACATAAATCTTCGCACATTAAATCAAAAATCAAAGATAAAAGATCAAAATTAAGGTAAATCTTAAACAATAATTTTCATTTACTATGATGATAGATAAAACAAGGAAGGTTATAAAGATACGGTGGATAGGGCTGTTCTTCTATTTTGCACTCCTCGTTTTAGGACTATGTTTTGTTCCTATCTTAAGACCATATCTTGGTCTTTGGCTAATTCTATTCTTTTTAGTTTTTGGCTCAAACCTCTTGATTGGTCTTATCAAACCTAAAGAGGACCTATCTTTCCCCCTTATCCTTTTAGACCTTTTTATCATCACCCTACTAGTTATTTACACGGGTGGAATAAAGAGTGAGCTTTATCTTCTCTATCTTCTGCCTATATCCTGTGCCATCTTTCTTGATATTTCCACATACAAAACACTCATTCTATCCTTTTTTGCTTATATTGCGGCAGTCTTCTTGGAGAGGTTTTTGCTGATAGACCCTCCAATACATTCTGAGACAAGTTCTTTTGAGGCTATGAGCATATTGCTCTTGCGAAGCACTATATTGGCTCTGGCGACAGGCGGTCTTGTTGTGGCGCAAAAAGAGAAGGAAAGGTTGTATAAAGATGCAAAGAAAAGGGCTAATTTTGCTATAAGAAGGCTACAGGATGAGTTAAAACTAAAAGAGAATTTCTTTCACAAGGAGTTCAAAGAGAGTGATTTTCTTATTCAAAACTTAGAGGAAAACTACTATAGAATGTTGACGGCTATGGTTAAGGTAAGGGAGTCCCAGGATCCCTATGTTCGCGGACATTCAGAGAAGGTGGCAGAGCTTTCAGCAAAGGTGGCTGGAGAGTTTGGTCTCCTGGAAAAAGAGGTAGGGCTTATAGAGAGGTGTGCACTTATCTATGATGTGGGCAGGGTTGGGATTCCTGAGTCTATGTTTAATAAACCTGATGTCTTGAATGATGAGGAGTTTGAGCTGATAAAGAGCCATGCCATAAGGTCTGAATATATTGCCTCGCCAGTGACTTTTCTGTCTAATGGACTTTCATACATAAGAAATCACCACGAAAGGTTTAATGGCACAGGGTATCCTGATAAACTGAAAGGGGATGAGATTCCTTTTGGAGCAAGGATAATTGCGGCTTGCGATGCCTTTTGTGCCATGACCTCAGAAAGGGCATACAGAAGAAAGATTTCTGCTGAGGTGGCTTTAGATGAGTTAAAAAAGAATGGTGGAAAACAGCATGATCCAAAGGTGATTCATGCCCTGACTATTATTGTAGCCAGAAAAGCACACGAAGAGGCTGAAGAGTTATAATGAGAAGGAAGAAGGATAAGGGTTGGCTTCTGCTCTTTTTTGGGTTTCTTATAATTATAGGTGGATGGCTACTCAGCCTATTTTGGGTAATAAACTCTTATCAGGAGATTATCAGGGAGATTAAGATCCCAGTATTTAGACCAAAGCTTAAAGAAAAACAGAAACTTGAGGTAGTTAAGATTCCTGATGCAATTGTGCCTCCTGCACCTCTCAAAATGGTTGGAAAAGGCAATAGAATTGCCATAATCCTTGATGATGGAGGGTATCCACTTTCAGAAGGTGCTTTAGAATTAGTAAAAGCTGGTTGGCCAATTACAGTCTCTATCTTTCCATTTCTTTCTTGTTCAAAAAATGTAGCAAATCTTGTCAAAAAGAATAACGGTGAGGTGATGCTCCACCTTCCTATGGAGGCAAATCAACCGACTAAACTAAAAGGGACAATCTTAGTGAATATGAAAGAAGATGAGATACGAGAGAATGTCCGAGCCGCAATAGAGGCAATTCCACATATTTCAGGTGTGAATAACCATATGGGTAGCAAGGCAACTGCTGACCAAAAAACAATGGAGACTACACTTTCTGAGATAAAGGAAAAAGGGCTTTATTTTGTTGACAGCGTCACTACTGAAAAGAGTTGTGCGGCAAAATTAGCAAGTGCGATGGGACTTAGGACAGGCATCAGAAAGGTCTTTTTAGACAACAAGGACGATCAGGAATATGTGGCCAAGCAGTTTTCCATTTTATTGCAAATGGCAAGAAAGAATGGGGAGGCAATTGCTATCGGTCATATTACCAAGAGATCAACCGCTGCTTTCTTAAAAGAAGAGATTCCGAAGCTCAAAGAGAAGGGATATGAGCTTGTTTTGGTCTCTGAAATGGTAAATAAATAAGCGTTCAGCTGTCAGTTGGACATGCTTAAAAATTTTTCTTTACAAACACTTGATAAAATCATATTATACCTAAGTAAATCAGGTATACAAAGAGGGTGAGGTTGTAAGTTTAGGATGTTGTAAGTTGTAGGTTTGGATCTTGTCTCTTCTGCTTCTTCAACCTACAACAAAAATCTTCGCTAGACCTGTTGCTTTATGTATATTAAGGAGAATTATGGCAGAGATAATTGATGGAAAGAAGATAGCTACCGAGATAAAGGACGAGTTAAAGATAGAGATAGAGGGATTGAAAAGGAGTGGTATCACACCAGGGCTTGCGACAATTCTTGTTGGAGAAAACCCTGCTTCGCAGGTCTATGTGAGAAACAAGACCTCTGCTTGCCAGAATATAGGCATCTATTCAGAGCAGCACACCTTATCTTCCAAGATAAAAGAGGGAGAACTCTTGGAACTGATAAATGAATTGAATAAAAAGCCCAATATTGATGGCATATTGGTTCAGCTTCCTCTGCCTTCTGGGATAGAAGAAAAAAAGGTGCTGTCCGCTATCTCACCAGATAAGGATGTTGATGGCTTTCACTATCACAATGTGGGCAGATTCTTTTGCGAAAAGTCATATTCAGAGATGAAAAGAGAGGAGCTCTTTCTTCCTTGCACACCTTTTGGAATTATGGAGATGCTTTTGAGGTCACAGGTTAAGATAGAAGGTAGTGAAGCTGTTGTCTTAGGAAGGTCAAATATTGTTGGCAAGCCGATTGCCATGCTCTTACTCTCTGCCAATGCCACAGTCACTATCTGCCATTCAAAAACAAGTAACCTGAAAGGCGTGACAAGCAGGGCAGATATATTGGTTGCTGCCATAGGTATTCCTTGTTTTGTCAAAAAGGATATGGTCAAACAAGGGGCAGTGGTTATTGATGTAGGAATCAATAGAATGAATGAAGGAATAGTTGGCGATGTTGATTTTGCTCCTGTTAATGAAGTTTGTAGAGCTATAACCCCTGTTCCTGGAGGCGTTGGTCCAATGACCATCACTATGCTTCTTGTCAACACAACAACCTCAGCCAAAAGGAGATTAAAGATGAAAAATGAAAAACTGTCTACAATTTTTAATTTTTAATTTTAATAAGATGGATGATGTTATTGCCCGCGCTATAAAAGATTTGGAACAGAAGATATCTACTGCCACCCTTACCCCAAAGAAACCAGAGGAAGAAAGGTTAGAACCACTCTTTGAAAAACACCTTAAAAAGATAAAACAAGGAAGTATTCTGTCTGGAATAGTTGTTGAGATAACAGGGGATAGTGTCCTTGTCTCTGTTGGAGGAAAGCAAGAAGGAATCATTCCATTAAATGAACTTTCCTTATCGCCATTTACATCCCCAGGAGAGGTTGTAAAAGTAGGAGAAGAGATAGAGGTTATTATCCTTTCAACGGATGATAAATTTGGAAATATGATCCTTTCAAAAAAGAGATGCGACCTCAAAAATGCACTTGATAGAATAGCAAGGGCTTTTAAGGATGGAACGCTGATTGAAGGAGTGGTAATCTCTCAGGTAAAAGGGGGTCTCCTTGTTGATGTGGGCATTGAAGGCTTTATTCCAGCTTCGCACACAAGGATAGAGAGGGTAAGAAACTTAGACTCATACTTAAAAAAGACGCTGAAGCTGAAGGTTGTTAAGTTTGACAGAAAGTCTAGACGGATTATC
>JAGUXG010000211.1 GCA_020061965.1 bacterium | reverse complement strand
TATTCATTATAAATCCCTCCTTTTCTATGAGATATTAGTATCCCTACTTTATATCTCGGCATAAAAGGGATTTTCCTTTAATTCTTTTTTGCCTAACTTCAGTAATATAGCAGTTTTACTGTCGTTCAAGAATAGCCACACCCATTTGATTTAGTAAGCACATAATCTTTCCTATTCTACCTTCACTGTAAAACTGACTGTGCCAGACCCTGCTGGGCTTATCTCTGGAATAAGCCATCTTATCTTTGTAGCAGATTCACTAAAGGTCTCCTGCCAATTACCATTTACATAATAACTGACTATGGACTGTGGACTATAGACTATGGACAATTTCACATTCTCTGGCAACACCTCAATTATCACTAAATCTGTTGCTATTCCTTGACCCGTATTTGTATAGGTAATTGTATACACTATCTCCTCACCCATTAGAATGTATCTTTTATTGCAACTCTTTTTAAGAATAATGTTGGGGGGATTTAGATGGCTGTAAAGATCAAATCTGATTGAGTCCAGATTAATATCCGTAATATAATCTGTCCAACCCTGCTGGTTTATGGCCTCATTCACCTGGTTTGCAAACATATTAGTATAGTCGCTCTGGGTTCTTGACAAATAGTCCAGACAAAAAACAGTAAATCCATCAGTCTTTTTTGCCTCTGTATTTACCCTATTTGCCCAGTAGGTTTTATTGTTATTAAAGTATGGGCTGATAGTTCCCATGTGATTTTTCCAGTCCCATTCAGTATAGTAACATTCAAATATCACACCATTGATGTATGGTCGAATGTTATATTTATAGGCATCCTCTATGGGATCAAGGTAAAAAAGTCCTCGATTGACAATTATGTATCTTTCAGAATACCATTCCCTAATCTCCTCAATAAGACCTGACATATCAGAGGCTGTATTGCTATAACTTCCCCATGGAGAAGCAGTATCAACTGTATCTAAAAATACACCGTCACACTTCAGGGTATTTATGATATACTCAGAGTTGGTTTTTAATATCTTTTGCCATTCAACATTACCTGCATCAACATAGAAACTTCCCAAGGAAACATTTTTATCAGGATAATCATCGTTGTCTGCATCCAGATACCAGGAGGCATAACCACCAGGCCCTGAGCCATCACCGATTACAGGCGTATCTACATCATGTTCGCCAATAGACAGGTATCCTATAACGATTACATCATCGACCTCTTTTATGTTATCATCGCCATCTTTGATGTCTTGAACTATGGCCGGTGTAATATTGGTTGCAGAATGTAGGATAACAAGATTGAATCTCTCTGCTTTTTTTATCTTGTCTTCATTCCAGTTGTCATAGTAAACGAGATAAGTACTTGATGAACCAATATCTAAGATTGGTCCAACCGAATGAACAAGCATAAAAGTATCCCTGATTGCTTGAATTACCCTTTCATATTCTGTCTGGTTTGTTCGAATAAACTGCTCAAGCTCTATATTAATAAATGTGCCGCCTATGCCTCTGGTATAACTTCCCTGAATATTGGTTGTTGCTCCCAGATCACCCCATTTAATTCCGTCATATATTTCAACACTAAACCCCTTATTCTTCATCTTCCTTGTCATCCTTCTCAAAATATAGGGTTTGTTTCCATCCCCTGCACTCAAAACTATATTCGGATACCCATAATGGTTTATTTGACTGAACCCATGGATTTGGATGTTGCAGGTAGTAGAGTCAACCACCTCTTCATGAACTGCCTCAAAGATGGTGTGATTAAAATGGGCTACATCAGCTGTGCCTGTTTTATTAGCGTTTCTATGAGCTCCAGCGATAAGGAAGACTGCACCGTTAGTCTCTAAGTATGTTTTGATGCCTATCTCTTCGGTATTCATATCAAATAAGGGGTGCGGAACTTCAATTATGATAGATGATCTCACTTTGGAATCAAAGATGTAAGAACCCCAGCCTCGATTAAACCCATCTTTTTCTCTCAGGATGTAGTGCGTCTCAAGGCTCTCATCTTTGAAACTAACTAAGTTGTATCCTGAGTGAGAAGCTAATACTGCTGCATCATTCAGCTTTGTTGTATTGCTTTCAGTAATCCCAGCCATAAGCGATTGGACAATGCCTCTCATTCTTTCGGTATCTGTTCCTGTGGGATCTATATAACCTTCTTTTAGCACCTTCTTTTTTAAGACGGATACTGCTTCTATTAAAGAACCTTGCTCAAATATAAGGCTAATAGAATTCTGTGTACCGGGTGTTCCTTTATTTTGTAAGGATGGTGCCCAATTCCCATCATTTGTGCTCTCCCCAAGATTCTCTACATCAGGATTTATTCGCTCCAGTGTCTTTCCTGTTCCATTAGCTCCATTATTATCCCAATTCAAGTTGTAAACAAAAGAGTCTTGATACCCGCCCAGGCTATCCCGTAAATGCACGACCAGACCGCAAGAAGGATTATAGGTATTAGATAGGACTAAAGAGCCACTAGCATTAATAATTATGGAATTATTTGGTGTAGATGGGTATATCTTTCTGAATTCTGCCTCATTATTGCGGGCTAAGATAACAAAGCCTTTTGCTGGAATCACTGTTCCCTCTGGAACAACTGTTTGCTTATTGTTGCCAAAACTCCAATTGCCAATATTAACAGGAATATTACTGGTATTATAGATCTCGACAAACTCAGCCAAATCATCAGGCTCTGGCGATGGGTTCGGATTCAGTTCATTGATTATTACACCAGATGTACCATAAGACCATATATTCAGGTTTGTCATCCTTGCAGAAACCTCTTTTTTCTCCCAGGCAGGAAAATTGATGATGTCGTTTGCCATAAATAGCCTGACAGCCAGGCCATTTTCTAAAAGCCTTGTGTTGAATATTTTGTCATCCTGAGCTACTACCGCAAGCATTCGGCCATATATATCATATTGCTGATTAGGATTCTTAGAATAAAACAGGGTAATCTCTTTTCCATAAAGCTGGTCTATAGCAAAAGATTTTGCTTCTTTGCCATAAGGCTCATCTTTATCTGTGTATTGGCTTTTTACCTCTGGTGTATTTATACCCAGCAATCGAACACTTGTCTCAGAGCCATTAGGTAGTTTCGTCTTTACTGTATCTCCATCGTGTACCCACACCACCGTACCTGTTGTGTATCCTGCTTTTTCAGGATAGATAAGCTTTTTTATTTCTTCATCAAAGGTATAACCAGAAGTTATTAGAAGAAAAAGGACAATCCACAAAACAAATCTTATTAATACTGTCTTAATCATCTTATGCTATACTCAAGAAACACATGGTCGCTGTTCCTCTTATCAAAATGACAACCTGAATGACAACCAATATGACAACCATTTCTAAGATAAGACATAGTGTACCCCTCTCTTTTCTCCTTTTGGCAAAACAACCTCTAATTTCACCAATTTTCCTATTTCTTTCAATGCAGCCTGTCTGCTGATACTAAACATCCTTGCGATATCACTTGCTTTTATCTTCCCATTCCGGTTTATAAACTCCACAATCCTCATCTGCCTTTCGGTTAAAGAAATCTGTCCTCTCTTGGCTTTTCTCAATCTATCACTGCTAAGTCTTACTGTTCTTTCTTTAACTGCCGAGAGACTTACATCTACCCCTTCAACAAAATATTCCAACCAGTCAGTTAAATCCAAGGTCTTTTGATTAACGCTTTGTAATGCCTTGTAATAAGCTGGTCTATCCGAATTATAGTAATCATCAAGGCAAAAGAACTGTTTGGTGTCAAAGCCTTGCAGATAAAGGATTAAAGTTGCCAAAACCCTTGTAGTTCTGCCGTTTCCATCAATAAAAGGATGGATTCTGACGAATTCATAGTGGGCTATTCCTGCCTCAATAACAGGGTCTAATTCTTTTGCCTCACCTGAGTTTATCCATTCAACCAAATTTTTTATTAATCCTGGCACATCTTCATTTTGGGGTGGTCTAAAAAAGACCTCGCCGGTAAATCTATTTACCACCACGACATAGCGTCTGCGATAAACCCCGCAATCATCAGGATTATCTAAGGTGTCTTTTGTTACCTTATGGTGGATACTTAAAATATCCTTTTCAACTATAGAACCACCTTTTGTCAATTCCCCAATATTTTCCAGAACATTCAGATAATTCAAAACTTCCTGTTTATCCTTTCGGGTAGCCATTACTTCTCTTCCCTGAGCCAAGTCACTTACCTGTTTCAGAGACAATCTGTTTCCCTCAATGCTCGTAGATGAATGGGCACTATGGATTATCGCTTCACGCCTTAAGGCTACTTCCCATTTTGGAATTAAAGGTGAATTGAGTATTGCCTCTCTTGCTGCAGAAATTCTGGTAAGTAACCGGACTATTTTGTTTATATATCTAAAATTTGGTTTAAACATTTTTGCTCCTATTATTCAAACTAATAAACTTGCTCGGCACACCCATTTCACCTCACCTCCACAGTAAAACTGACTGTGCCAAAGGATGCTGGTGCTACCTCTGGAATTATCCATTTTATCTTTAAGATAGCCATTAGCCAGCACATCTGCCTGAAACTAGCACAGCACCCATTTATCAAAATTAGCAATCTCTTCATTTCTTGCCTCATTTTACTTAAATTTTTTTAGGAATTTTTCCCTTCTTTTTAACTTATTAAGAATTTCTATCTTTTTTTCAAAAGGTAATTTTGCAAGCCATTGACGATATTCCTCTTTTGTTTTAAGGATTTTCTCTCTGTATTTTCTTACCCCTCCTTCATTTTTGGCAATTAAATTATTCATAGTATTTCTCCATAAAATCTTGAAATTTTTCTTTTAAGTTATATTTTGTTAAGATTTCCATCAGAAGATTTCTATTTATTTCAGTCTCATCAAGAAGTTTTTTTATCTTTACCTTATCCTTTAATCTATAAACCTTCAAAAATACCGCTATTAGATACTCTGGCCTTAAAATTTTTAATTTCATTTCCTTATAAACAACCTCAACAGCATTTTTAACAGCCTCTTCTTCTAAAAAAGTAGCAGTAGGAACAAATTGAACAGGTGTTTCCCCTATAAGAATGTATTCCTTGTGAGCTTTATATTTTTTTTCTTTTAATAACCAGTCATAAAATGGCGTTAATATAATCATTTTCTCCTTTTCAGGAGGGATGAAAAATATATCAACATCATAAGTATCAAAGGGTTCAGTATAGTATATTGTTGCAACTGCACCACAGATTGCATAATCGGTAAGTATGCCCTTTTTGGACATCTCATTTATAACCTTAAACGCCTTTTCCATTTTACAATTACTTCACCTCCACTGTAAAGCTAACTGTGCCAGAGGATGCTGGTGCTACCTCTGGAATTATCCATTTTATCTTTGTTGCATCTTCACTAAAGGTCTCCTGCCATTTGTTATTATACCAATATCTGACTATGGACTGTGGACTTTTTAGTCGATGGTCGATAGTCGATGGTCCATAGACTATGGACTATGGACAATTTCACATTCTCCGGCAACACCTCAATAATATTTACATCCGTTGCTGTGACAGAACCAGTGTTTTTATAAGTGATGGTATAGGTTATGGTTTGGTTGGGAAGGATGTATCTTTTGTCTACTGTTTTTTCAAGAGTGATGCATGGGTCGCCAGTGCCCAAGGTAGTAACAGTAGCATTGTTAGAAAGAAGTGAGGTGTTGCACTCATCATCCCTTGCCCTTATGCAGAAGTAATAGGTAGTATTTGGGTCTAATCCTGTTACCGTGAAGGATTCTTGTGAACCGGCAAGTTTTGGAGTAATGGTACAGGTAGCTTTGTTAACTAAGTGCCAATTTTGTGGAGTAATGGTAAAGGTGGCATAACGGATGTAGTAAGCGGCAGCAGTACCAAGGTTATAATCATCTCCAGTAGCGGTCCAGGTTAAATCCATAGAGTATGGGGTAGGATTTTTAGCCTCAAGATTGATTATCTGAGCAGGTTTTGTAACATCCGTATTATAGCAATTCGTTCTCCGAGCATCATGATTTACCATTGGCCACTCTAATGCCCCTTTTTGACATTTACCTTCATAGTCCCAGATGTAGACTTTGCCCCAAATACTGCCATATTCTGGTTCTTTACCACCACATATTATTTCTATATCGCCATCTAAATCAATATCTGCTATAACCATAGGTGAAATTATTGAATCACCGGGTCTTGTAAATAAATTTACTTTAAGAGTGCCATCGTGTTGCCAGGCAGTTATTGTATCTTCTTTTATCGTTATAATCTCAATATTTCCATCAAGGTCAATATTTGCCAATTTACCATAATCATTCCTCCAAATAATATCCTCACAAAACTCCTCAGCAATGTATGAGTAACCATCGGGGGTGGTTTTTATTACTTGTTTTGGGACGGGATAAAGGTTGTAAGTTGTAAGTTGTAGGTTGTAGGTTGAAAGAGAAGAAAGGTTAATATCTACATTATCCGGGATGGCGAGCATGACTTGAATAACGGGTAATTTGGGTTTGCCAACTTCCTGAGTAAAGCTGTATTCATGGCCCGGAATACTCAGCATCTGAAAACCTTGAACCTTGAACCTTGAACCTCTTTAACTTCCATCCCAAAGATATTTGCCTCTAAGGTAATCCCTGAATCGTCATCCTTGACTACCTTAATCTCAGGAGGGCTTTTAGTTGCTTTCTCAGTAAATCCAATCCATTCACCTTTGGCCGGCATTACAAGAATCACCAGCATCCCTAAAACCATTATTCCTTTCTTAAACATCTTTATCACCTCCAATCTAAAAAACTAAAAACTTAAAGCTTGTTCATTTTATCTCTTAAACCACCAATCTATAAATCCAAGGCCTATCTTTACTGCAAATTCAGCCTTTTCTATCAAACCTTTTACGTCTTCATTTTTATACTCTTCTGCTGGTATCCATAGACCCTCGCCATTAAACCCTGGATACCTGCTCAGAGAAACCTGTGGTTCTATCTCTTCTCCAAACTCGGAAAGGGAGAGCAATCTTTCTCTCCACTCACTATCTTCAATCCCATTTGCCCTATCTCTCAAAGCATCAGCTACAAAATGGCTTTTTTTGAACTCACCAAAGCAGATAAGGACAGCCTTTATTGCCTTCTCTGTCGCCTGCTGACAATGGTAAGTAGATTTATCATAAAAGCCTTCCATTTCAAGGAGATGAGCTATCTTTGTCTCTCTTTCTGCATCAGCCAACCATACATTTGCCCATTCTTGATTATTAACAGGAGAAAGAGGGGTGGCTAAGCGATATGCAACTGGGAAAAACCATGTCTTCTCATCCCTCTTTAGCCTCTTTTCTTCAATATACCCTTGAACAGATGCTATCTCCTTCCCTATAAACCCTCTATCAAAGAGTATCCTTCCTTCCATAGCAATATCAAGATAGAGGGGATTGTGGTTCTTAAAATTGGCTCTGCACTCCTCTTTTGAGACCAAAAGGATGTCTAAGGGCATCCCTATTGATAATCTCCTTTTTAATTTCACCATCTCTGGTATCCTTTTAATCCTATTCTTTTCTATATCTTTAGCCACTATCAGCAGGTCAAGATCTGACTCTGAACCATTTTTTCCTTCAACCCTTGACCCAAAGGCAACAATGGATATAAGCCTTTCTCCATAATAGTTAACCAAACCTTTTTTTATGTCAGAAAAAACCCTTTTTAACATCTTGTTTATAAAGCTATTATAAAATATTACCGAAATTTATTCCACTTTTACTGTAAAACTGACTGTGCCAGACCCTGCTGGGCTTATCTCTGGAATTATCCATCTTATCTTTGTGGCATCTTCACTAAAAGCTTCCTGCCATTTGTTATTATACCAATATCTGACTATGGATTGTGGACTTTTTAGTCGATAGTCGATAGTCGATGGTCCATAGACTATGGACTGTGGACTATGGACTATGGACAATTTCACATTCTCCGGCAACACCTCAATAATATTCCGTCACTGTTCCAGGTCTTTCGTTTGCATAAGTAATCGTGTAGGTCAGGGTTTCTTTGATGGATTTATCTTAAACCTTCTCTATGGATGATCTAAGAAGGAATGTGTATGCCCACAACAACAGATTTTAAAAAAAAGATTAAAGCTTTTTTCTCTTTAAGCCGATATATATTATGTGAAGCAGTCTTTAACCAATGAACAATGAAATATTCTCAATTTGCAACCTGCCAAAATGAAGGTCTGGATAGCTTACTTAAAGACGATTATAGCTGATTTAACCATCTCTCTATTGACTCTGATTGAACAAACACAAAAAGGTTTCTATGATAAATATTATAATAACACATTTGACAGATTCAAGCAAACTTATATAAACTTCTTTGAAGATATTCTTCAGTATAGAGATGAGCTATTCGTTATTGACTGAAAATTTTCAGATTATTGGACCTTAGAGTTTTTGAAAGGCTGATTTATTTTTGGTATACAAGCAAACTGGAAAAGTTGGAACTTTTATTGACATCAATTATTTTATCTATGGTGGGCCAAAATTGGATCTGAAAATCTCCATTGATGATGAAAAGGGTTGTCTTGACTGTTTTGGGTATAATCTTGCGATTGAAGATAAAATGAACGAACTCATAAATGAATCAAATAAGATTAAAACCGAAGAAAATATTACCCAACAATATGAAGATTTCAGTAACAAATAGACAGAAAAAGAGGCTTCCTGTTAGAAAGGTAAAGGCTCTGGTAGAAGATATTTTGCGGAAGGAAGGTAAAGCTGGTGAGATAAGCATTGTTCTTGGAGACGATGAGCTTCTTTGCGAGCTGAACAAGAGGTTTTTGAAGAAGGATGAACCAACAGATGTTTTAGCCTTTCCTTTAGGAGATATTGGGGAGGTTATAGTCTCTGTAGATATGGCAGAAAGGTATGCCAAGGAGAATGGAAAGAGTCTTTTGGAAGAGATGGGAATACTTATCAGCCACGGAATCCTTCATATTTTAGGTTATAAACATTCAGAAATAATGCGAAAAAAGGAGGTAGAGTATGCCCAAATTATGTGTCAATGTTGACCATATAGCCACAATAAGAGAGGCAAGAAAGACCTTTGAACCAGACCCGGTTAGTGCAGCTATGCTGGCAGAATTAGCTGGGGCAGACGGCATAGTTGTCCATCTGAGGGAGGACAGAAGGCATATCAGGGAAAGGGATGTAGAGATCTTGAGAAAGGTTGTGGTTGGAACACTGAACCTTGAAATGGCACCAACAGATGAGATGGTTAAATTTGCCAAAAACCTTCTTCCAGACCACGTCACCCTTGTCCCAGAAAGAAGGGAGGAGTTGACGACAGAAGGAGGCCTTGATGTGATAGCTGGCGAGGACTACTTGAAGACAATAGTCTCCCTCTTGAAAGAGTCTGGAATAAAGGCGAGCATCTTTATTGACCCTGATGTTGATCAGGTGAAGAAGGCTGTAAAATGCAAGGCTGATATGATTGAGGTTCATACAGGAAGATATGCTGAGGCAAGGACAGAAGAAGGAAAAGAGGTAGAGCTTGAAAGGATACGGATAACTGTAAATTTGGGTAATAAGCTCGGTCTTATTGTCCATGCAGGACATGGCTTGAATTATCAGAATGTGAGAAGGGTGGCAAAGATTCCTGGAATAACAGATTTGAATATCGGGCATTCTATCATATCAAGGGCAGTCCTTGTTGGAATGGATGAGGCTGTGAGAACGATGTTAGACCTCATCAACTCTTAAGTAATACCCGCAAACAATTTTAATATTATTTGGAGGTGTAAAAGATGATTGATTTGCATAGTCATTCTCTATGGAGCGATGGAGAGCTATTGCCAAGTGAGTTGGCTTATCGGGCAGAGGCAAAGGGGATTGAGATTCTGGGTATAACCGACCATATAGATAGCTCAAATATAGAACTTGTTGTGCCAAGATTGGCTCAGGTAGCAGAGGATTTGAACAAAAACTTAAGAAAACTTAAGGTGATTCCAGGGGCAGAGCTTACTCATATTCCACCGGCAATGATCCCTGAAATAGCAGAAAGAGCAAGAAGATTGGGTGCAAAGATTATAATCGTTCATGGCGAGACGATTGCTGAGACTGTTCCTGTTGGAACAAACAAGGCTGGCTTGCAAAGCAATATAAATATTCTGGCTCATCCTGGACTTATCAGCAAGGAGGAGGTAGCCTTGGCTAAAGAGAGAGGAATTCTCCTTGAGATTTCAGCCAGAGTTATTCATGGCATCACCAATGGACATATAGCTAAGATTGCTCAAGAGATTGGGGCCAACCTAATCCTGAATACAGACTCACATTCATCTAATAGCTTTATAGACATACCTCAGGCAAAAATGGTTGCTAAAGGTTGTTGTTGTGACTTTGAGCCACTTTACAAAAACTCAAGGGCTTTAGCTGAAAGGGTGATGTATGCCCAATGAAAACAGGTCTAGCGAAAATCTTTGTTGTAGGTTGAAGGTTGAAGAAGTAGAAGAGATAAGGCTCAAACCTACAACTTACAACATCCTAAACTTACAACCTCAGGTTCTCTTTGTAAACCTGATTTACTTGGGTATAAATAAATTGTAAAATTGTTAAAGTTCGGTTATAATTATACCCAATGAATCTTTTTCATATTATCGAGGTTCAGCAGTTTAAGGATAGGGGTTTATTGGAGGATATATTTTCTCTTTCTGCCAGGATGGAAAAGTTAGATGAGAGCAAAGACCTTTCCCTTCTCCTTCCATCAGTGCCAAGAAGAAAAATATTAGCCAGTCTATTCTATGAGCCATCAACAAGGACAAGGCTTTCCTTTGAGTCTGCCATGAAGAGGCTTGGGGGCGATGTCATCTCCACAGAAGATGCACCCCATTTCTCTTCGGCTGTCAAGGGTGAATCCCTGACTGATACGATAAAGGTTGTTAGCTCCTTTGCTGATGCTATAGTTCTCAGGCACTATGAAGAGGGTTCAGCAAAGAGGGCATCCGAGGTCTCCAAAGTTCCCATCATCAATGCAGGCGATGGCCCAGGTCAGCATCCAACCCAGGCACTCTTAGACCTTTACACGATAAAGAAGGAGCTTGGAAGAATAGACAATTTGAAGGTCTGTTTTGTTGGAGACCTGCTTTATAGCCGAACTGTCCATTCCCTTGTCTATCTCCTGGCACAGCAGAATAATATTGAGCTTTACTTTGTCTCGCCAGAGGAGATAAGAATGCCGAGGGATATTGCCGATTATCTGAAGGAGAAAGGCTGTCCTTTCTTTGAACAAGAGACGCTTTTTGAGGTCGCCCATATAGTTGATATCCTTTATGTGACAAGGGTTCAGAAGGAGAGGTTTAGGTCCATTGTAGAATATGAAAGGGTGAAGGATTCTTATGTTGTTGACAAGCAGATAACTCAAGCAATGAAAGAGGGTTCAAGGATATTGCATCCTCTACCAAGGGTGCAGGAGCTTCCTCCTGAGATAGATAGCGACTCAAGGTCAGCATATTTTCGTCAGGCAGACAATGGCTTATATCTTCGTATGTCACTCCTTTCTATGCTTTTGAAACAATGAAGACTTGCAAACAAAATAAGATTCTTATTATTTTAAGATGCAAAGGATAGCTATAATCCTCTGCTTGCCAGCATTGGTCTTCTCCTTCTCCTGGAAAGATTTTTCTAAAAAATTTACAGAAAAGAAGATAAAGTCTGTCCTTCATAGAGAGATAGAAGGAGAGGAAGATATCTACTTCTCCTCTATAAAATACAACTTTCCTAATGAGCTTCTCCTTCTTTCCTTCAAGATGAAGAAGGAGGGCATCCTTCTCTCTACAGACAATATCACTGTCCGTTGGGAGCTAAAGCCTGGGTTCCCAAAGAAGGTAATCCTGACTAAGCCCGTTATTTCTATCAAAAAGAATGCAGAATCTAAACAAGAAGCCTTTAGCCCACAGTATAAAATAGTCGTCATAGATGGAGTTATAAACCTTGAGGATGTTGGCGAGGCAAGAAAGATTCAAGGCTTTGTGCAGAAAGACAGGTTTGAGTTCAAAGGAGAAGCATTCAGCGGCAAGATACTCCTTTCTGGAAAAAGGGGCGATTGGAGACTGTCTCTAATCAAGGCAGATGTAAAAAATATACCTTATCCTACAAAGAAAAAGGCTGGTCAGGCTGATATATCTGTTAATTACAGGGATAATAACTGGAGAGCGAAGATAAAGGTAAGAGATGGAGCGATTGAGACTCTTCGGTCTCTTTCTGGAGAGTTTGTTGTAGAAAAAAACGGAGCAGTATATGCAAAAGATATATCTTTCAGATCAATGGATATTGGATTTAGCCTTAAAGCCTCCTCTGGCAACATCTCTAAGGATTCTGTCTCTGGCAAGACAAATGGTAAGGTCTGCTATAAAAAGAAGACCATTCCCTTTGCTTCAGACTTTTTATACAAGGCCGGCAAGTTAAGGATACAGAATGCCAGGATTCAAACGGCCAGTATCTGCGGAGAGATATTTCCCAAGATAGATATAAAAGCTATCTTTGACAAATTAGATTTAGGCATAGTTCATTCAGGTCTAAAAGGAGAAATAGGACAGGGGACTGTGACAGTCTCAGGAAGCCCGGAGAATCCAATTCTTTCTGGTGAGATAGAACTTCCAAACAGAGGAGAGAAGATAGCCTTCACCAAACAAGGAGAAAGATATAAGCTATTTGTTTCAGGGAGAACATCCTTTGAGGCGATCGTCGAGAGAAAGAAGGAGGTTATATCTATAGAGGCAAAGAATCTTTTCTATGAAAACACTAGTATAGCCGAAAGCCTAAAAGGAGAGATTGCTCCAAAGAAAGATAGGATAGGGTTCGCGCTCTTGCTTGAGACTGGTACAAATTTGAAGGGAGAGATAGACAATAAGAGGAATATCAAATCTTTCATTCAGGTTAAAGATAGGATGATAAGGGGGAAGAGACTGAATGCAGAGATAGAGCTTTCTTGCCTTGAAAAGACTGGATTTTTATCTGGCTCTGGAAGCGTTGGAAATATTCCTTTTGAGAAGCTGAAGACAGAATTCTCTATAGAAAAAGGGATAAATTTTAAGAAGATAGAGGTGATAGTTGATAAAAAGACCGCCCTTCATGGTTCAGGTAATATAGATACCAATGGAGTAAATATAGAGATTCTGGCCATCTTGTTTGACCTTTCCCATATATCTGATAGGCTGAAAGGAATCTTGGCAGACTTTCAGGGAAGGGTTGTTGGAGAAATAGATAATCCTACTATTTTCGGTCAGCTTTCTTGCCAAAATCCAAAATTCAGGCTGGATTTTGCTCTGATAGGGGATAAACTCACCATGAGAAAGGCAAGGCTACACAACATCTTTCTTGACGCAGACTATAGCATTGCAGAAAAGAGCATCAATGGCCAGATGAGATTTGAGAATGAAGAATTAGGCAGAATAATCAACTTCTTTTCCCTACCAGAAACTATTCGGGGAAGGTTAAGTGGCACAACAACAATCAAAGGTCTCCTTGCAAATCCATCCTTTTCTGGAAGCCTCACCCTTTCTGAAGCAAGCTTATTTGAGGCCATAGAGACAGGTGCAGGAGAATTAGAATTTAGTCTCACCGATAAAAGGTTTTCTACTCAATGGTTTCAGTTTAGAAAAGATTTGGGAACGATAAGCCTTTCAAAATTTATCATAGATGGAAATAGCGGTGAGATAAGATTAGAAGCAGATCTTGACAACTTTGAGATATTCGGACTTTGGCTAAGTTCTGATCTATCCTTTTCTGGATCAGCCACCAAAGAATCCCTAAATGGAGAGACTCATCTTTCTGATACATCCATCTCCGGATACAAGATCCCAGACATTTCCAATCTTATCTCTTATATTCCAAAAAAAGGTTGGGAGTTTGCACATTTTCATAGAAAAGCAGGCATCTTGGGCAAGATAGGAATTGAGGAGAAGGATTGGCTTGTTGACCTCAGGCTTCTTCTTCCAGAGGAGGCTTTGATCCTATCTGGGTCTATCAATCCAGAGGAGAATGTGGGTAGTCTCTCTCTTTGCCTGCTCCCTTTTCATTTACAGAATCTGCCGTATCTTTCAGGCTCTGGTCACATACAAGGTGAGCTTAAGATAGAAGGAGACCTTGATGACCCTGAGATAAATGGAGGGCTTTCTCTAAGGGCAGATTCCCTCAAGGTTCCTGTAATCTCAGAGATTTTATCAAATGTTGTCGCTTCTTTGTCCATAGAAGATGGGAAGGCAAGGCTCTCTAATCTTTCTGCCAGCGCAGGCAAGACCAAAATCTTTGCCTATTCAAAAGAGCTTTCATTAGAGAGACAAGAGCTTTTAATCAGAACAGAGGGCGATGCCATGGCTATAAAGATTCCAGGTCTTGTTAGCGGAGAGGTAAAGGCTGAGGTATCAGTCAAAAGAGAAGGGGATCTTCCAATAGGAGCTGGTGAGATTTCATTCTACAACACAGAGTTTACCTGGCCACCAGAAACAAAGGCTGAGAAAGAGATGCCTTTATATCTTCAAAACATCCTGCAAGGCATAAGGCTTTCTGCAAAACAGAATGTTAGATACTATAACCCCTGGGCGAAGATAGAGCTTGCTGAAGGAAGCTGGATTATGATGAAGAAAAGGGATGGAAGAATAGAGGTTGCTGGCTCTTCCTGGGCAAAAAAAGGTGATGTTGACTATCTTAGCCAGAGCTTTGCTATAAAAGAAGCTACTTTAGAGTTTCGGGAAGGCCTTCCGTATCTTTTTGGAGAGGCAGAGGCAAAGAGAGATGGAACAAGACTCCTGCTTTCTCACAAAGGAGTAATGAATCTACCAATAGAGCTTCTTCTCAGCGCCCCTGATGAGTCTCCTCCAATGACACAGGAAGAATTGATAAAGCTTCTTCAGACAGGAGAGAAGGGTTCAGCCGGGATAAGAGGGCTTGTGACCACATTCTTCGGAAGATTGATGGGAAAGAAGATAACAAAGGAAGCCTCAAGTGTCTTAAGGGGTACGCTCGGTATGGATGTTGAGCTAAGCTCTTCCTTTGTTGAGAAGGCATTGAGCAAGGATTCCAAAGGCTATGAATACGCTTTTTCTGGTACAGAGATTATCTGTGGAAAGTATTTGACAGACAGGCTTTATCTCCTGTATGATTGCCTGATTGAAGCAGGAGAAGAAGAAAGATACAGGTATAGGCATAAGATAGGTGCTGAATGGTTGATGGGAAGGAGGACATACCTGAAATGTCTGTACACGCCTGAGACAGAAAAGATAATGAAAGAGATAGAGGTGAGCGTCAAAAGAAGGTTTGGTTTTTAGTATGTGTTTAGGTGAAAAAGAAATGAATTTCCCATTTTCCTTTCAATTGGAGGGACAGTCTCGATTGGGGCAGAGAGTTGATAAGAAAAAGATAGCAGGTTTCAGAAACTGATTTGTGGTATAATGATAAGAAAAGGTTAAGGAGGTGTTTTGCTATGAAGGTAGCAGTTGAAGGTGATAGGATGAAGGTTTTGGAGATAATCCGGCACCTTCCAGAAAGCAAGTTAGCGACAGTAATTGATTTTGCATCTTATTTAAGAGACAGCGAAGAATCTAAAGATATTTGGAAGATGCAGATGAGCTCAAAGGCTTATCAAGACTGGCTAAGCCCTGAAAACGACATTTATGATGAGGTGTTTAAGGATGAAGTTGGGTAGGGGTAATATTATTCTCTGCAAAGTTCCAATGCCTTCAGAGGAGCTGAAAAAGCTCAAACTAAGACCTGGCCTAATCGTCTCAAAAGACCTAAACAATGAGAGGCTCAATGATATAATTATAGCTATTTGCACATCTAATATCTCAAGGAAGAGAGAATCAACCCAATATCTGATTGATGAAGCTGAAATCTTAAAAGCAGGAATAAAAGTTCCTTCAGTCATCAAATGTGAATCATTGCTTACCATAAACAAGTCAATGATCATCAAAGTTCTTGGGAAGCTTTCTGAGGCAGGAATTCAAAAGGTAAACGAATGCTTAAAAGATGCCCTTGGATTAAATTTAATTTAAAAAATAGGAGGTTAAAATGAAGAAAGCATTTGTTTATGGAATGGTTTTGGGGATGGTGATGGGAACAGGAATAGCAGAGGCAGCAGGGACAATTACTGTTTATAATGCCTCTGGAGGATTTATTGGGAGTTATGAGACTATTCAGACAGGAGTAGATGCGTGTCCTGTGGGAGGGACGGTTTCGGTTGCGGCCGGGATTTATACAGAGGCGGTTTATATCAATAAGGGGATTGCCTTAGTTGGTGCAGGAAGGGATTCTACGACAATTACTGCAGAAGGGATTGATAATATAAATACGGTAACCTTTATTGGCATAGCTACCAATAATGCCTCAATATCAAATTTTACTATTACTGGGGCGGATGATTGTGGCTTTGGAATAACTTGCAGTAATGGCAGCCCTACCATTACCAATAATACTATATCAGGGAATGACGAGGGTGGCATCTACTGCGAATCTCCCTCCCCAACCATCACCAACAACACCATATCAGGGAATAGCTGGGATGGCATCTACTGCAAATCTTCCTTCCCAACCATCACCAACAATACTATATCAGGGAATAACGGGTATGGCATCTACTGCGAATCTTCCTTCCCAACCATCGATTACAATGATGTCTGGGGTAATGGGAATAATTACTGCAACTGTTCTGCTGGGCCACACGGTATATCTGCTAACCCACAATTCATCGGAGGGGGTGATTATCATCTTCAGGCAACCTCACCCTGCATAGACAAGGGCTTAAACACAGCTCCAGGAATCTTCGGGACATCAACCGACAAAGATGGCAACCCAAGGATAGTTTGCATCGTTGATATGGGTGCTTATGAATATCAGGGAATAATAAGGATTTACCACGATGCAATTGCACCTTTAAACAAGGAGGGGCATGGGTATATCTTATCTGTCAATTTTTTTCAATCTCTGAAACGATTATGGTAGGCACCTTTACCTGCAACTTACCTGGGACCGATACTGATGGTTTATGGTTCTTTTACACTAAGGCAGGGGATATTGCAGGCAATATAGAATCCGTTACAGGAAGTGATACTTCAATCATAGTTGATACTACAAAACCTGCTATTCCAACCTTGATATCAGTTGAAAATCCAGCACAAGATGGAAGACTGAATCTCTCATGGACACCCGGCACAGACACAAACCTTGCTGGATACAAGATTCATTATGGCACACAATCAGGGACATATACACAAGTGGTCTCTGTCTTTGTTTCTACCAGCTCTACCCTTGATAGTCTGACCAATGGCACTTGTTATTACATTGTTATATCAGCTTACGATAAGGCAGGTAATGAGTCAGATAGATCAAATGAGCTTTCTGGTGTCCCAACAGGTTCTCTCACCAAGATAAGAATAGAGGACCAAGTAGGTATTGAGATTGGAACAGTAAACATCACTACAGATGGCACCCTCACTCTATATCTCAGAGGCTATGATAATCAGAATAACCTGATTGGCTATGTAGCAGGCACATGGACAATCCTTGAAGGGATTGGCACTTGCAACCCAACTTATAGCACAATGACCATATTTGATCCAACCAGAGTAGGAGTAGGAACAATCACAGCCACAGACTCTGTTCATACCGATACCACAGAAGCAATCACAGTTGCCGCAGGATATGCTCATTATTTTAAGGTAGAGGCATCACCTGATAATATCATTATCCCCACAAAAGCCACCTTTACCCTGACCATCATCCCTTATGACAAAGACAATAATCCAACAACCTATAATGGGACAGCTCTTATCACCGATCTGACAAATACTATCTCTACTAATACTACAGGCATAATCAATGCAGAATGGAGAGGAAGCCTGACTATAACCAAATCCCTTAATACAGGGATTGACACCATTACAGTTACATCAGGAACAAGGACAGGAAAAGGAACGATTCTTATTTACATTGACAAAAACACCCCTGTTATAGTTGAAAACGAACACGGAACAATAGCCACAATAGAAACAGGCACATTGACCGAGTGTTTTGTGATAACAATTAAAGATGCCAGGGATTCTGCAACCTTCACTACTGTTGAAAAGCCTGCCAAACCCATTGGTGTCTGCATAGATGTTACTATAACCGGAACATCAGGGACAGAATTTCATGAAGGGTTTGTCATATTTGTTGAGGTTCCATACAAGAAGGCTAATCTTGGCGGCATAGACGAATCGACCTTGAGACTCTACACATACAACGCAGGAAGCAACACCTGGAATATCGTCCCAAGCTCATGGCCTGATACTGACAAAAATATCATTTACGGAACCCTTACCCATCTTACCTGGGTTGTTCCACTTGGATTAGTCACCTTTGCTCCAGACAACAACCATGTCAAGGTTTATCCTAACCCCTGCAAGAAGAGTAACACAATCAACTTTGCAAATATGAGCAATGGGGCTATTATTAAGATATATAACATCGCAGGAGAATTGGTGAAGGAGATACCTGTGACTAAATCTCCACAAGAATGGAATATATCTGAAGGAAAGATTGCTTCAGGCGTCTATGTCTATGTAGTAACAGGAGGAGGTGGAGGAAAGTCCGTAGGCAAGATTGGAATAGTAAAATAAACCACGAATATTATGAATGGAGGAAAAATGAGAAAATGTTTGTTGTTTAGTATCTTTTTTGCATCTTTGGGATTTCCAAGGATTATTGAAAGGGTAGAGGTTTGCGGGAACAAGAGGATAGAGAAAGAGAAGATTCTTTCTATGGCAGGGGTAAAAGAAGGGGATGAGTTTTTACAAAAGAAGACCGCTGATTGGATAAAAGCCATTTATAAAATGGAAGAATTCTCTGATCTCTCCTGTGAAATTATAGAAAAAGAAGGCTCTATTACCCTCTCTTTTCTTGTCCATGAGGTGCCTTTGATTGGAACTATCTCCTTCTCCGGGCAAAAGGAGAAGAAAAGTGATGATATTGAGAAAACATTGGGAATAAAAGAGAGAGACCCTCTCTTTATTCCGAAGGTAGAAGAAGCAAAGGCATCTATCACCACCTTCTACAGAAATGAAGGCTTTTATTTTGCCACAATAACTTACGAGATAAAAGGAGAAGAGCTTATCTTCACAATAAATGAGGGAAAGGGCTGTAAGATAAAGGAGGTGAAGTTTTCTGGCAACAAATCCATATCCGCGCATCGTTTAAGAGGAAAGATAAAAACAAGTAAAGGTGATGCCTATATCCAACAGGAGCTTGAAACAGATATAGACTCCCTTACAGACCTTTACTTAAATGATGGCTTTGCTAAGGTGGTTATAGCGAAACCAATAGTATCATTTAATGAGAAGAAAAAGGGGTTGATGGTGGAGATTCCTATCTCTGAAGGGAGCAAATATAAGATTGGAAAGATAGATATAACTGGAAACAGCCTCTTTTCAGAGCCAGAGATTAGAAAGGTGATGACTCTAAAAGAAGGCTCTGTTTTCAGCCAAGGGCTTTTGGATAGGGATTTTAGATCCATAGGCAATCTCTATTATGAAAAGGGTTATATCTCTGCCCAGGTGGTTACAATCCCTTCTTACAAGATAAAAGAGAAGACAATAGACTACTCTCTCTTCATAGAAGAAGGCGAATTATCTTATATAGAAAAGATTGAGATTGTTGGCAACAAGAGGACAAAGGATAAGGTTATAATGAGGGAGCTTCTGATGAAAGAGGGTGAGATTCTCTCCTGGGACAAGGTGAGTAAGAGCAGACATAAATTAGCACTCTTAGGCTTCTTTGATAATGTTGATCTCTCTATCCTCTCTGGCTCAAATGAGAATAAGAAAGTAGTGAAGATAGAGGTGGAGGAGGGTAAGCGTGGCACAGGGCTATTTGGGGTGAATTACTCAAATCAGACAGGTCTGGCTGGCTCTGTTCAGTTGAATGTGGTCAATCTCTTTGGGAAAGGCTATTCTGCCAACATCAAAAGTGATTTTGGAAAGAAGATATTGAACTATGAGGTGAGCTTCACTGACCCCTGGTTTTTGGATAGGCCAATCTCTCTTGGTCTTGGAGCCTGGAATAATGAGCTTTCAAGGGATAGTTATAAGGAGAGTAAGAGGGGTGGCTATATCTCTCTTGGAAAGCCAATACGGACATTCAACCGCGTCTATATAAAATACAAGCTTGACCAGAGCAGGTTCACTGACATAGAAGATTCTGCACCTGCTGATGTAAAGGATTGGAAGAAAAAATGGGAGGATAGATACGCCACTACAAGCGGGATTGAGACAGGTATCAGCCGTGACACAAGGGCTCCAAACATATTTGAGCCAGAAAGGGGTGGTAAGCTATCCCTTTCTTGTGAGACAGCAGGTGGAATCCTTGGAGGCGATATTGACTTTTATAAGCCGATATTTGAGACAAGCTGGTATCACCCGAGTTTCTGGAAGTTTATCATCTGTCTTCATACAAACTTTGGGTTTATAAACCCGATAGGCGAAGATAATATCCCAGATTATGAGAAGTTTTACCTAGGTGGGGCAAGGACAGTCAGGGGCTATAATGAAAGGTCTATTCATCCTTCATCAGGTGGTGGAGACTCATTCTTTCTGGGAAATCTTGAATACAGGCTTCCACTCGGAAAGGGATTGACCTTTGCTCTATTCTTTGACAGCGGTCAAGTTTGGAAGAGAGGGCAAGAAGAGCTATTGGACCTGAAATCTGGCTATGGATTTGGGATAAGGTTTAACTCGCCTGTTGGACCCTTGCAGTTTGACTATGCCTGGCCTATGGAGGAAAAAGAAGAGTCTCAATTCCATTTCAGCATAGGACCATCGTTTTAGTTTTATACCCAAAAGCAACAGGCCTAGCGAAAATTTTTGTTGTAGGTTGTAAGTTGTAGGTTGAAGAAGCAGAACAAATAACATACAACTTACAACATCCTAAACTTACAACCTCAGGCTCTCTTTGTAAACCTGATTTACTTGGGTATAATATATATAATCCTTTCAGTGTGAGTATAGAGATTTATCCTCTTTTTGCGAGCAAATCCAACCAGGGTTAAGCCTGATTGCTCAGCAAGGGTGATGGCCATATCTGTTGGAGATGACCTTGAGATAAGGATGGGTATTTCTGCTCGGACACACTTCACAACCACCTCAGAGGTGATGCGACCTGAGGTCAACATTATCTTGTCTTTCAAGGAGAGCCTTTGCAAAAGAAAGCTGCCTATAACCTTGTCTATAGCATTATGCCTGCCGATGTCCTCCTTAAAATCCAGAATCTGCAAGAGATCCGAGATACCTGCTGAATGAACTCCGCCTGTGGTCTTATACCCAGTAGATTTTAGCTGGAACTCATCCATCAAAAGGAGAATTGCCTCAGTGGATATAACAAGATTAGAGTCTATCTTACCAAGGAGATAGCCCAGAATAACCACTCCTTTTCCGCAGCCAGAGGTGAGAACCTCTTCATCCGATGAAAAATCTTTGATTAACCCTGCTGTTATCTCCACTTCAGAGCCAGAGATAGAGATAGACAAGATATCCTCTGCCTGTTTTATCAAACCCAAAGAATACAAGAATCCATAAGCCAACTCTCTTAAATCAATAGGTGTAGCCATTAAAGTAGCTATCCTCTTTCCATTTACCTTAATAGAAATGGGTTCTTCCTTTGCCACAAGATCAACCCTTTTCTCTACTTCAGCATCCCGTATCTTTAAGATGACTACTTCTTGGTTGCTCATATTATTCTTTAATAAGCCTATACCCCATCTCACATGCTCTTTCTAAATGGTCTTTATGTTCCAGAATTTCACCTTTCTTTTCAATCCCTGAGACAAATAACTCTTCCTTATAAATAACATCAATTGTGGCAAAGAAATTTTTGACAATTGCCTTAGCATTTTCAAAAAAATCCAGCCTCTTGCTTGCTTCAACCGAGATAAAACCGCCCAATCTTTTCTTTTCCTGTCTATAGGTCTTTCTGATGTATTTTGCTTGCCAGAGGCATTGAAATCTATCAATCATCATCTTTGTCTGGCTGGATAGACTGCCAAAAAATATAGGAGAGGCCAAAATGATGACATCCGAGCTGCTAATCTTCTTGTAAAGCATCCGCATATCATCATTTATAAGGCACTCTCCATCATCCCGCGTATCTTCACATTCAAGGCAACCTGTGAAATGGAGCTTTCTTAATATAACCTTTTCTACCTCTGCTTGTTCACTCCTTGCTCCGGAAAGGGCATAATCAAGCAGAATAGCTGTATTTCCGTCTATTCTTGGACTGCCTAAGATGCCCAATATCTTCATTTACCACTTAGCCACATCTAATGCATCCTTCAAGGCTATCTTTCCATCATAGAGCGACTTGCCGATGATGACACCATAAAGGCCATATTTAGAGAGATTTTTTAGAGAGATTATATCTGGCAAGGAGGAGACGCCACCTGAGGCTATTATTCGCAATCCAATTGTCTTCTTGGCAAGTTCTTCTAAGAGTGGAATGTTTGGCCCAGAGAGCATCCCATCCCTTTCAATGTCTGTCACGATTATCTCTTCAAGACCAATCCTTCGTAATCGGATTATGAAGTCATCTATTTTGTGGTCAGAAACCTTCTGCCAGCCAGAGACAGCAATCTTTCCCTCCTTGATATCAAGACCAACAACCACCCTTTTTGCAGAGAATCTGGCGATAGCCTCTTCTAATATCTCCGGCTTGATGATAGCCACGCTTCCAAGAACAACTCTACTAACTCCAAAATCCATCACCCTCTCAATCAACTCAAGGTTTCGTAGCCCACCTCCCATCTGAATAGGAATGCTCACATTATTGCATATCTCTTCTATCACTTCTAAATTTTGAGGCTGGCCAAAGAAGGCTCCATCCAAGTCAACTACATGAATAATTTTGGCACCGAGCTCTTGGTACTTTAAGGCAACAGATACAGGTTCTTCAAAGTAAGTTGTTTGCTCAGAAAACTCACCCTTCTTGAGCCTGACTACCTTGCCTTCACGAAGGTCTATGGCTGGTATGATTAACATAGTCGTAATTTTTGGATAGATAATCTGAATGTATAGTCATATAAGACCTATAAAGTTTGAGACCTTTCCTTGAGATAGGCCAGATATGATTCATTCTCTGAAAGCCATCTTTTAATGATCTCTCTTCCTGCAAACTTCATTAAGAATGGCATCAAGGATGGGAAGTATGCTTTGGTGTATAGAGACTTAACAGCGGATTTAATAGTATCAAAAGCAAGGTTTAAGCCATCATTGATAGCATTGGCATAGGAATAGAAATCAGAAAAACAGTCCAGCAACCCATTTTGAAGATCATCTGCCGTCATATTCTTTGGAGAAAAGACTGTATGCAAACCATCATAGAGGCTCCAGTTTCTATGGAGAAACCTCCCTTCCTTTTCTATCTGGATATAAACCTCGCTTCCTGGAATTGGGGTTAGGATGCCGTACTGAACATAGTCTAATCCTGTCTTCCTGCAGAACTCCTGGGTCATCTTAAAGACATCCTTTGTATCCGAGTCGCCTCCAAGGATGAACATCCCATGCACTAAGATA
Source organism: bacterium (assembly GCA_020061965.1). GTDB lineage: Bacteria > UBA9089 > UBA9088 > UBA9088 > JAGUXG01 > JAGUXG01. Next base: position 14,625 of record JAGUXG010000211.1, on the reverse strand, counting down.
TTCTGCTTTTGAAAGACAGCTATAGACCGTCTTATATCTTCCACATCCTGGCCCTTCTTCATAGTCTTAAGGGTCTCTGGGTTGACAGACTCAAACCCGACATAAACAGTACCACAACCTGCACTCTTCATCTTTTCTATAAACTCTGGTTTTCTTGTTATCTCGGTTCTTACCTGGGCTGTCCATGGTCTATTAAACCCTGAGCTGATCAAGCCATCAAAGATCTCGTTTGACCTCTTCATATTAGCCGTGAAGTTATCATCAACAAAGAATACTGTCCCTTTTTTATACCTTGATACCTCTCTTAAAACCCTATCGGCGCTTTGCGACCTGTACTTTTTTCCAAACATTGCTGTTACGGAACAGAAGTTGCAATGATGAGGACAACCTCTTGAGGTCATTACTGGAATGTTCTGTATCCTTTCGTAAGATTTTATCAGCTTGAAGTCTGGTATAGGCACGCTATCCAGATCCTCGGGTCTGGTGCAATAAACTATCTTTTCTTTTGTCTTTCCTGAAAGAATATCCAAAATGCTATTCTCTGCCTCTCCAACTACAACCTGATCAAAATATGGAGCCACATCCTCTGGAAGCATGCTGGCATGGATGCCACCAATTATCGTCCTTGCCTCCAGACCATTATTCCTTCTTAAGGCTTTATACTCCTTGGCTATCTCCTTGCCCCTATCTACTGTGGCGGTGATACAGCTTAATGCAAGAATATCAACGTCAAGAAGCTCATTGGCCTGTATCCTTCTGCCAATAATATTTTCATTGATGATAGTCACATCAAAGCCTGCCTCTTTGGCTATTGTGCCAAGGATGACAGGGCCAAGGAGCGGAATCCTCATAAAATTGCTGAATACATTGGATGATGTCCCCATTGGTTCCACAAAAAGTATCTTTTTCATTTTTTCTCCTATTTTAAATCATAAACTTTATTGCCGTGAATTTTATTTGTAAAAGTATAATCCCCTTGAAATATTTTGTCCATCGTTGTTTTTAGGTTGAAATAGTAACATCACCGAGAAAATAATTGTGGACAAAGTATAGCAGGTAAGATATACTACATTTTCTATTCTAAAAAATAGGAGATTTTAGAAATTATTTTAAGAGGATAAATTTGGTAATGGAGGTTGGAAGATAAAAATGGTTGGTTCTGAGAGAATAAGGATAAAACTTAAAGGATATGACCACAGAATTATTGATCAGTCTATAAAAGAGATTGTGGAGACAGCAAAAAGAACAGGCGGAAGGTGTATAGGACCAATTCCTATTCCCACAAGAATTGCAAGATATACCATATTGCGTGCTTCAAATATAGATAAGAAGTCAAGAGAGCAGTTTGAGATACGGGTTCACAAGAGACTTTTGGATATTTTAGAACCTACGGTTGAAACAGTCTCTGCCCTTATGGACCTGAATCTTCCGGCTGGAGTAGATGTGGAGATAAAGAGTTAAAATGGCCGTAGGAATATTAGGAAGAAAACTTGGGATGAGTCAGATATTTGTAAAGGGTGGAAAGGTTATCCCTGTGACCATTATAAAGAGTGAATCCTGCGAGATTATAAATAAAAGGGAGAGGACAAAAAATGGATACTCTGCTCTTCAATTAGGATATGAAAGGAGCAAAAAAGCCAATAAACCTCTTTTGGGTTACTTCAAGAAACAAGGGATTGCCCCTAAAAAATACCTTCGTGAATTCAGGGTTGATGACACCTCTTCCTATGAGATAGGACAGAAACTTGGAGTTGATATGTTCTCTGAACAGGAACTGGTGAAGGTCTCGGCAAAGTCAAAAGGAAAAGGTTTTACTGGTGTTGTAAAAAGGCACAACTTTTCTGGAGGGCCTGCTTCACATGGCTCTATGTCTGGAAGAGTTGTTGGCTCTATCGGTCAATCTTCTGATCCATCAAGGGTATGGAAGAATACAGGAATGCCCGGTAGAATGGGTGGAAAAATGGTGACGATAAAAAATCTTAAGGTGATAAAGATTGACAAAGATAGAGGCCTGCTCTTTATAGAAGGTGCGGTTCCTGGCCCAACAAATGGTCTTGTAAGTATCAGAAAGGATAAGTATACCAAAAGAAATCAGGTCTAGCAAAAATTTTGTTCTTAAAGATGAAATGAAGATAGATATTTTGAACATAAAAGGAAAGAAGGTAGGGGATTTTGAGCTTACAGAGAATATCTTCGCTCAAAATCCAAACAAGAATACTATTTATGAAGCAAGCAAGGCATATCTTGCCAACCAAAGGCTTGGAACAGCAAAGGCGAAGACAAGGGGAGAGGTGGCTGGATCTGGAAAGAAGCCCTGGCGCCAAAAAGGGACCGGAAGGGCAAGGGTTGGAAGCAAGCGAACACCTACATGGAGAGGAGGTGGCGTGGTCTTTGGTCCTAGTCCGAGGGATTATAGAATAGACCTCCCAAAAAAGGTTAAGAACAATGCTTTGATTTCATCCCTATCTCAAAAGGCAAAAGAAGGAAAGATAATAGTCCTTGATTCAATAAATATCACCTCTATAAAGACAAAGAAGGTGGCAGAGATGCTTTCAAAACTTGGTCTTAAGAAACCCCTCTTTGTCTTAGAAGATAGAACCCCGGAGTTTATCTTAAGCTCCCGCAATATCTCCAATATGGATTCCTGCCAGCCTGAGAGCCTATGTTCCTATTATGTCCTTTCACACAAAGAGATAGTCTTCGACCAAAAAGCCATAGAAAACCTTCAAAAAAGGCTTTTTATTACAATAGATTACGAAACGATTGTTGATAGAACAGAATAGGTCAGCTCCAAAATCTCTTTTATCTCTTCTTCTTTTATACACAGGGGCAGAAAGAGATAGATAACATTTCCTAATGGTCTTAAGATAAGCCCTCTTTTCAACCCTTCTTTATAAACCTTATAGCCAATCCTTTCTTCAACACTGAATGGCTCTTTGGTGCTTTTATCCTTCACCAATTCAAACCCACCTATCATACCTATATACCGAACATCTCCAACAATGGGAAGTTGCCTAAACCTTTCTAATTCTTGGTGAAAGATTGGGATAATTCTGGCACATCTTTCCATGGTCCCTTCCTCCTCAAAGACCTGAAGGCTGGCTAAGCTGGCAGCTACCGAGATTGGATTTGCCGTATATGTATGTCCATGATAGAATGTCTTTTGCTTTGAATAGTCATCATAAAAGGCAGAGTAAATCTTCTCTGTGGTCAAGGTTGCACCAAGGGGCAAAACTCCACCAGTAATCCCTTTTGATACGCAGAGAAAACTGGGTTGAATGTGGGTATATTCTGTGGCAAACATCTTGCCTGTTCTGCCAAAGCCTGTGGCTACCTCGTCCAAAATGAGGTGAAGGTCAAATCTTGTAGCAATCTCAGCCACTTTTTCAAGGTACTCTTTGGGATAAACAATCATTCCACCTGCCCCAAAGACTAATGGTTCTAATATTATCCCACAAATTTCGGAAGCATGGGCTTTGACTATATCCTCAATAAACCCTATACACTCTATATTACAGGTTTGTCTCGTCCTCCTTGCTGGACAGCGATAGCAATAAGGTGCAGATGCTTTATAGTGCAAAGAAAAGAGCCATTCAAAACAGTTATTAAATGGGTCAAGGTCGCTTACTGCCATAGCACCGAGTGTATCTCCGTGATAGCCATACTCTAAGGAGAGAAACCTTCTTTTCTCAGATCTGCCTATATTATGCCAGTATTGAAAGGAGAGCTTCAGAGCAGTCTCAACAGAGGTTGACCCATTGTCAGAAAAGAAGACCTTTGATAAACCCTTGGGGGCTATAGAGATCAGCTTTTCAGCCAGCAAAATAGCTGGTTTATGAGTAAATCCAGCAAAGAGGATATGGTCCAATTGGTCAACTTGATTTTTGATAGCCTCTTTTATCCTCGGATGGCAGTGTCCATGCACATTGCACCACCAACTGGCTATGGTGTCATAATAGACCTTGCCATTTGCACCATAGAGCTTTATCCCCTCTGCTCTCTCTATCAGAATTGGCGGCAACTCTTCTGCATCCTTCATCTGGGTATAAGGATGCCAGATATACTTCAGGTCTTTCTCAATAAACTCCATATTTTAGCTCCTATTGGCTTGAATTGTTCATAAAGATTATTATTGTCTTTTAGATGAGGAATCCTTCCAAATACCTTGATTTTAGAGAGGGCCTTGATTATCTTTGGGTTATCGTTAAGAATTGCCACATCTGCTTCTTCATCATTAAAGACCATCCCTAACACCTCTATATTCCTTGCCTTCAATGCTTCAAGGGTCAAAAGCATATGGTTTATTGCTCCAACTCTGTTCTTTGCCACAATAAGCACAGAAAGTCCAAGATCTTTAACTATATCTACCATCAACTCCTTTCCATTAAAAGGGACAAGGACGCCTCCTGTTCCTTCAACTATGACCATATCAAATCTGGCCAATAGAAATAGAAAGCTCTTTTTTATCTTCTCTTTGGCAATCTTCCTCTTTTCCATTTTAGAGGCAAGATGTGGAGAGGCAGGATACTTAAATTTATAAGGCAGGATATGCTTGAGATACTTGAGATGCTCTATGCCAGATAGAATCTTGTGTTGCTCAATATCAGAATCTCCTGTTTCAATCCACTTTTGAATGACAACATCTATTCCTTTCTCTTTCAAAAACCTTGCCAATAGCCCGCAAATAACAGTCTTTCCTACACTAGTATCTGTTCCAGTAACAAATATTGGCTTCATCTGTCTCACTCAGGCTTCTTAAACCCAATCACCCTTCTCCTTAGTATGGGTGACTAACAATGCCTTTATGGCTTCAAAGACAGCCTTAAATTGCTGGTCGTGTTTTTCGCTTTTTCTCTCGATCTCCTCAATCTTTCCTTTGAATTCCATCTGTCCTCTCATCAAAAAGATTTTGCCTTCTATCCTTTCAATTGGAACTAATTCACTCACTGTTTTTCATCTCACCTTTATGGCATTCTCTTTGCAGAGACTTGCACACAACCCGCATTTTGTGCATTTCTCATAGTCTATCTTGTGGGGCATCTTTTTCTCACCAAATATGGCATGTGCAGGGCACTTTTTAGCACAGAGCATACAGCCTGTGCATAAGGATTGGTCTATAGAATAGATCAAAAGATTTCTACAGGCAAGGCTTGGACACCTTTTTTCTTTGATATGAGTCTCATATTCATCTCTGAAATATCTTAAAGTTGTGAGGATAGGGTTAGGAGCGGTCTGACCAAGCCCGCATAGACTTGCCACTTTTATCTTCTCGGCAAGCTCTATGAGAAGATCAATATCTTTTGGTTCACCCTTTCCCTCTGTAATCCTGGTGAGTATCTCCAACATCCTCTTTGTGCCTATCCGACAAAAAGTGCACTTGCCACAGGACTCATTCTGAGTAAAGTTGAGAAAGAACCTGGCAACATCTACCATACAGGTTGTCTCATCTACTATAACCATTCCACCTGACCCCATTATTGCCCCAACCTTGGTCAAAGAGTCATAATCAACCTTTGTCTGGAGTAGCTCCTCAGGGATACACCCACCTGAAGGGCCTCCAATCTGGATAGCCTTGAATCTCTTGCCATTTTTAATCCCGCCACCCAATCCAAAGACCACATCCTTCAGGCTTATTCCCATAGGCACCTCAACAAGCCCTGTCTGTTCTATCTTCCCGGCTAAGCAGAAGACCTTTGTTCCCTTTGAGCCTTCTGTTCCTATCTTAGCAAAAGCCTCTGCACCCTCATTGATTATCCAGGGAATATTCGCCCAGGTCTCCACATTGTTTATATTGGTTGGTCTGCCAAAAAGCCCAGATACTGCGGGAAACGGCGGTCTTATTCTCGGCATTCCACGCTTTCCTTCAATTGAAGCAATAAGGGCAGTCTCTTCTCCACAGACAAAGGCGCCTGCACCCTCTTTTATCACTATCTTAAAATCACCGAGAAGACCCTTATCTTCTGCGGCAGATATGGCTATCTTCAGCCTCTTTATAGCTAATGGATACTCTGCCCTGACATAAACGATACCCATATCTCCTCCCATCGCCAAACCACCAATTGCCATTCCTTCTAAAACAGAATGCGGATCTCCTTCAAGGACGCTCCTGTCCATAAAGGCACCAGGGTCACCTTCGTCTGCATTACATATAATATATTTTGAACCTTCTTGCTTTTTGGCTAAACTCCACTTTAGACCTGTTGGAAAACCAGCACCACCCCTACCACGAAGCCCTGATTTTGTCACCTCAGAGATGATCTCATCAGGCGACATTCCCCTTGCCTTAGCCAGAGCCTGATACCCTTCCCTGCCAATATAATCCTCAATAGACTCAGGGTCTATTATCCCACAGTTTCTAAGGACTATCCTCTCTTGGACAGAGAGAAGTGTGGCTTTGTCTATCTGCGGCTCATCCAAGGAAAGGTTATTGAGATGACAATCTATTATCTTTATTGCCTTATCTGGGGTTAGATTGCCATACATATCATCATCAATCTCCATCAAAGGCTCAAGAAAGCAAAACCCGATACAACCAACATGTTTTACCTCCACAGAGGAAAACTTTGCCTTTATAGCCTCCAATATCTCAATTGCACCTGATGCTATTCCACAACTTGAAAGACCTATGGTTATCTTCATTTATACTCCGAAAGAACCCTCTTTATCCCTTTTTGTTCAAGCTTTCCATAGCACTTTTTGTTGATCATAATCACTGGGGCAAGGGCACAGCATCCCAAGCAAGCAATCTTTTCCAGACTGAATAAGCCATCCTCTGTTGGTTCATCACCTTTTACAGCAAGCTCCTGCCTCAAAGATTCCTCTATCTTTTCTGCACCACTCACATGGCAGGCTGTTCCATGGCAGACCTTAATCATATTCTTGCCTTGTGGTTTGAGCCTGAACTGGGCATAGAATGTGACCACCCCAAAGATTTCTGCACCACTCATCCCTGTCTTCTCCTCTATCCTTTTTAGAACTTGGATAGAAAGATACCCATACTCTTCTTGCAGTCTTTGCAAGATAGGGATAAGACAGGATTTGTCCTCAAAAGAGGAGAGAATCTCGTCTATTTTTGTAAAGTCTGTCATCTCTTCACCATCTCTTCATTAAAGATAAACGGCTCGTCTAAGGCAATATGTCCGGCTAATGTCTCTGGGCTCTTTCCTTCAACCAATATCTTTACCCCAGAAACAGGAATGGAACATATTATAGAATTTGTTATAGAATAAATGGTGCAAAGCTCAGCAGACGACCCCCCAGGATGATTCTCACAAACCTCTCTTGAAAGGTCAATGTAGGCAATCTGTTTATGGATGTAAAGTTCACGAAGCTTTGTATTTTCTGGAATGGCTGATTCTAACCAGGAACAGGTGGGCCCTGTAAGCAGCTCTTTTATAATCTCCCTTGCCTCTTCCCCAATCTTCTTACTCTTGGTGATAGACCTTTCTTCTGAAATAAGAAGCCCTTCTTCATCCACAAAGAATATTTTAACCTTCTTCTTTTCTTTGTCGTAATGGAGACCCTGTTCACCCTCAGGTTTTGGAAAGAGTAAAAAAGCCAAGCCAATAATCACAGCCAGAAAGAAAAGAGATCCAAATCCTTTCCCTTTCTTCTCCTTCATTTATTCCTTTAATGCTGTTTCATAAGACTCTTTGTATCTAAGAATAGCATCGCAGAGACTATCTGTCATTCCATAAAGAAATTTTTCGTCTTTAAGCCTGCTCTCCTCATAGCCATTAGAGATAAATCCTGTCTCTACAAGAACAGCAGGCATAAGGGCATCTTTTAAGACATAGAAATTGGCTGACTTCACTCCCCTTGCTTTCATATTAAGCCTGCTGACTACCTCTTTCTGAATAACAGAGGCAAGCTCAATGGACTCCTTGATGAATCCGCTCTGAGCCATATCAGCTAAGATTTGTTGAGTATAGTCTTTGAACCCATCTTTACCATCAAGTTTTATGGACCTATTCTCTAATTCAGCCAAAGCCTCTGCCTGTTTATCTGAAGCTATAGCAGAAAGATGAAAGACCTCAAAGCCTGTTGCACTTTTGGAAAAGGCAGCATTGGCATGGATAGAGATGAACAGGTCAGCCTTCTTATAATTAGCCAGAGCTGTCCTCTCAGGCAAGGGAACATAGTAGTCATCATCCCGTGTAAGAATAACCTCAACCCCACTCTCTTCTTCAATCCTCTCCTTCAATCTCTTGGTTATTTGCAGGACAACATCCTTTTCTTTAAGCGTCTTTCCGCAAGCACCTGGGTCCTTTCCTCCATGACCTGGATCTATCACTATCCTTTTTATCCCAAACCGAGAGATTGGAGAACCCTTCTTTTCTATCAGAGAATCAATCTTGGCTATCTTAGCCTCCTTGTTTGTTGCAGGAATCTTCCTGTTTGCTCCCTGAATATCATCGTTAGTTATTTGATCGACCTTGCTCTCTACTATGCTATCCTTCCTTGTTGCCTGAACATCCTTGTTGGTGATAATAATCTTTCCTGTTATTTGATCGTCTTTAGCTATTGTCTCTTCTTTATCTGTTATCTTCTCCTCTTTGATTGTCTCCTTCTCTTCTTTTAGTTTGTCAGCAGTAGAAGTTTGCGGAAAGCCAATCTGCGGAATGAAGATTTTATCCCCTGCCTTAACCCTGGTTGGATCAGAGATGTTATTGAGGCTCGTAAGTGTAGGGATGGAGAGGCTATATTGTTGAGCTATCCGCCATAGGTTTTCACCCTTTGCCACCTCGTGCCAGAATCCTTTTTTACTCTTTTTATTATTGAGCAGAACAGGGCAGGCCGCCTCTTTTGTAAAAATAAGCTCCTCCTTCTCGGGATTTAAGCAGATATTGACTCCAGAGCTATTACAAAAGAGCTCCACTAATTCTAAGGGAAGATAAACCTTTCCGGAGACAACCTTTGGATAGTGATCAATGAGAACCTTTTCTCCGTCAAGAACAATCTCGCTCCTTTCTGTCCAAAACTTGACGCAATTCTTTCCTTTGGAAAGCGTTCCCTCTTTTGTAGTGAGGTTATAATCAACCTTCGCCCCGAGGATAGAGGCGGTTTCTTTCATCGGAAGGAGATTTTCTTGGGCAAGCCAGTTTGATATTATAAACTGCTGGGTATCATAGCCTACCAGCCTTATGCTCTCTTCACAGAAAGCAAAAGTGGCTATTAAAAGCAAGAGAAGGGTCTTTTTCATTATTCACCCCCTTTATTTACATAGTATAACCCAAAGAAGACCCTTTTGTCCAGCATCATTTATCATCTTCAAAAAACAATAAACAGTTTACGCAACTCCTATACCGAAGCATACCCAATGAAAACATCCTTTCCAATCAGCTTAAATCTTTGCTAAGGCTGATCCATTCTCGGTATATTCGTCGGTATATACTCAAAAAACCCATCGTCTATCATAAGCTCAATAGATAGAAATAATGCCTCTAATCTCTCGCCAAGTCTTGCCTTGTCTTTCAGGGTTGAGACTATAAATTCAAATCCTGCTGATCTCTTCTTTATTGCCTCAATATCCTTTTTGCTGAAAGGGTGGTGATCTGGAAATCTCAAAGGCTCAAGGTCTGCTCCAAGCGACGAAAGCTCATCTTCAAAATAGGCTGGATCTGCTATGCCTGATAAAGCAAGCACCCTTTTATTCTTAATAGTCTCAATAGGCATCTTGTTGCCTTTTGTATCTATCAAAGCCTTTGGTTTATACCAAGCAAAGAAGATTGGGGCTTTCTGGTTGAACCTTCTAATTGTCTCAATAGCTTCGTCATTCCTCTTCTTTGTAACAATAACAACATCTGCTCTGCTGATAGAAGAGAGCGGCTCTCTCAAAATCCCGCAAGGAAGCAAATGGCCATTGCCAAATGGGTTATTTCCGTTTATCAGCAAGATATTCTGGTCTATCTTTAGACCCCTGTATTGAAAGCCATCGTCTAAGATAAACCTCTGTATCCCTAAGTTTTCAATGGCCCATTTTGCCTGCTGGACCCTGTCTTTTCCTACAAGGATTGGAATATTTGTTCTGGCATTCATCATTACTGGTTCATCACCAACATCCATAAAACCATCCTCTGATTTGACTAATCCCTCTCTCTTTCCCTTATATCCCCTACTCAATATAGCACATTTTTCCAGATACTCGGCTATTTTGACAGCTATCTCTGTCTTTCCTGTTCCGCCTGTGGTTATGTTGCCAATGCTTATCACTAAGGCTGGAATTTTCCTGCCTTTTTTCAAAAAATGGAAAAATAATCCTATCCTATAAATGATCTCCAAAAGATACAGTGAAGAGCTAATTTTCATTTTGGTATAATGAGTAGCAGAGATTGTTTACCACTCCTCATTAAAATCCAGCTTATCTGGTTCTTCTGAAGCTTCTTCTTCAGGGTATATCTCTTCTACCTCCTCATATGTGATTGTCCCTGTATCACTCTCAGTTCCAAAAGTGATATCTTCTGGAATAGGAAAGCTACTCTTGGGAAGGCCTTTTAATGCTTCTGCCATAAAATCTCTGAATATTGGAGCAGCAACAGTACAGCCTGTCTGTCTCTCTCCGAGGCTCTTTCTTTCCTTATCATAGCCTACCCAGACGCCACAAACAAGGTCAGGCGTATAGCCAATAAACCAGGCATCAGCATAATCGTTTGTTGTGCCTGTCTTTCCAGCAATATCCTGATCAAATACGCCTCGCAGGACTGGATAGGCTGTGCCTCTTGTTATCACCCCGGAGAGTGCAGAGTTGACTAAATACGCTGTCTCAAGGCTAAGAACTGGTTCATAGAAGGGGACAGCCTCTTCCAAAACTGTTCCATCTTTGTCCTTTGCCTGCTGTATCCCATAAGGCTTAAGCCTCATTCCAGAATTAGCAAAGACAGCATAGGCAGTAACCATCTCCATCAAACTCACCTCAGATGAGCCAAGGGCTAAGGATAGATATGGGTCAAGGACTGACTCTATTCCAAGCCTATGGGCATAAGCAATCACCCTCTCTGTCCCCAGTTTTTCCAAAATCTTTATGCACACAATATTTATGGATAGCTCAAGTGCCTTTCTCAAGGTAACCAGACCATAGTGCTTGCCCCCATAATTCTGAGGCGTCCAAGGCTTTCCATCTGCTCCAATATAGCTAACAGTCGAATCAACTACTGTCTCTTCTAATGTGTGTCCAGAGTCAAAGGCTGTTGCATAGATTATCGGCTTAAAAGAAGAGCCTGGTTGCCTTTTTGTCTGATATGTCCTGTTCAATTGATTCTTGACACAAAAACCAGAGCCACCAACCATAGCCTTTATTCCTCCTGTCCTCGGATCAATGGCGAGTAAAGCACCCTCTATCCTCTCTTTTCTTCCAGTATTAAGCCTTTCTAAAGCAGAGTATAGTGCCTTCTCTGCTGCCTGTTGCATCTTAAAATCTAATGTTGTCTCTATTTGCAACCCCCCCTGATAGATAAGACCAGGCCCATAATCCCTCTCTAAGGTTGTGCGAAGATACTCAATAAAGTATGGGGCTTTGTTTATGGTTACGCCGACAATCTTTCCCCTCTCCTTCATTGCCTTCATCTCTGAATCTACCAGAGAGCAATACCTTGCAAGATCAACCCGGCTTATATACCTTTCTTTCACCATACGCTTCAGAACCCATTTCCCCCTACCTGCTGCCTTGTCTGGATTTGCAAAGGGTGAATAGTCGTTTGGTGCCTTTGGTATCCCGGCTAAGATAGCAGATTGATGAATAAGAAGATCTTTTGCTGGCCTTTCAAAGTATAAAGTAGAGGCAGACTCTATCCCATAGACGCCTTTTCCAAAGTATATCTTGTTCAGGTATCTCTCTAAAATTTCATTCTTTGAATAGCGCCTCTCAATCTTCAGAGCCAAAAGCGATTCTTGAATCTTTCTTTTTATAGTCTTTTCGTTGGTAAGAAAGAGGTTTTTTGCTAACTGTTGGGTTATGGATGACCCACCCTCCTTGACCCTGCCAGAAGCAAGATTGACAATTCCAGCCCTGATGATACCTTTTATATTTATGCCATGATGCTTAAAAAAACTGGCATCCTCTGCAGAAACAAAGGCAGCAATAGTATGTTTTGGAACCTCCTCTATCTTTATCAGCCTCCTTCTCTCCTTAGAGAACTCACCGATAAGCTCTTTATCCTCTGAATAGACCCTTGTCGGAAGCATCCAGTAATCCTGACCTTTATAGTCTAAAGGGTCAAGCGATGGAAGGTTTTTAAGGCAAGCGATGAGGATACCAGCACCCACTCCTACTGATATAGATAAACAAAATAAGAAAAGAAATACGACTGCCTTTATAAGTATCCCAAAAAGCCTGTTCTTCTTTTTTGATCCTTCTTGGTCTATCCCTTTAATTATCTTTATTCTTTTTCGTAACATTTTGTTGACTTATGATATGTTCTGTGATAAATATATACAACCAAAACTTCCTCAACTTTACAAAAAGGGTTGTTATACCGAGAAGAAATCTTACTTTGCGAAAATTTAAGCTTAAAAAGGGTTCAAGGGTCGAGTGAAAGCGAAATTATTAATCCTTGACCCTGGAACCCTTGACCCCTTTTATCACATATTTTTTCGGTAGACCTATGTTTCTTGAGTATATTTAGCTTTTGATAAGGCTATAGTAATTGAAAGAGGATATAGGCAAGAAGTATGATTGAGCCAAGATGAAGGCTCTGGTCAATTATACCAACGATTATCCCTTCTTTTCCAATCCGTATTCTTGTCCAATCAACCAAGATATGAAAGGAGGTAACAAGAAGGCAAAAGATGAACCATTGCAAAGAGAAAACCCCCCAGCCAAAGAATAGGAAAAAGGCAAAAAGAATAGCCCCATGAACCAGGATAAATAACCCCTCTCTCCTCTTTTTTTTGGAAAGAAAATCTGGCTGTAAGAGTATATCTCCTACAATGTGAGCCAAGAATGCTCGTAAGAGTAAGTCGGCCATCATCCCTGTCTTTGCTTATGCTTTGGATTTGTGCAGATCACCCGAACCACTTTTTTTCTCTTGATAATCTTGCACTTTTCACAAATTTTTTTTACAGATGCGGATACCTTCATTTTTGTCTATATATTACCCTTCCTTTGGTCAGATCATAGGGACTCATTTCAACTGTCACCTTATCGCCCGTAAGAATTTTAATATAATGCATTCTCATCTTCCCGCTGACATGGGCAAGAATCTTATGTCCTCCAGGAAGCTCAACCCGAAACTGAGCATTTGGAAGCACTTCTGTCACCTTTCCTTCTATCAATACCCTATCTTCTTTCTTCATTTCATAATATCTCTTTTGCAAAAGATATTATTATGTAGTATAATTTAAGGGTTCTCTTTTGTCCAGTATCAATTTTAGAACCTCCCCAACTTTTACAAAAGTTCTGTATAAATTTCTTTTCATTATTTAATATTTCTACTATACTATGTAGAAATATTAAATGAAGCAAAGATTAGTCAGAGAGATTGTTGAAGAGTTAGAGGCAAACACTCTTTCTCCTTATGCTATACTCTCTACCAAAAGTATGGGGAGGCAAAGGGAGGAAAAGCCTTGCTCTATTAGAACAACTTTTCAGAGGGATAGGGACAGAATCATCCATTCTCGCTCCTTCCGTCAACTGAAGTATAAAACACAGGTATTTCTTATTCCAAGCGGAGAATCTATCAGGACACGGCTTACCCACACTATTGAAGTCTCCCAGATTGCCAGAACTATAGCTCGAGCCTTAAGTCTTAATGAAGACTTGACTGAGGCTATAGCTCTTGGACATGACCTTGGTCATCCTGCTTTTGGACATACAGGAGAATTGGCCTTAGCCCATCTCACATCTTTTGGGTTTAAACATAACGAGCAGAGCTTGCGGGTAATAGATCTTCTTGAAAAAGACGGCGAGGGTTTAAACCTTACTCAGGAGGTAAGAGACGGCATACTCAAGCATTCCTTGGGAGATGATGACTTTTCCGGGATAGTAAATATCGGCAAGTCTGGTCCAATAACCTTAGAGGGTGTCATCGTCCTCTTTGCAGATAAGATTGCCTACATCAATCATGACATTCAGGACGCAGAAACAGCAGGGCTTATCTCTATAGATGAACTACCAAAGGATGCCATCAATCTTCTTGGAAGAAGAAGCTCTGAGAGGATAGATGTGATGGTTCAGGCTATGATCACAGAGAGTATGGGCAAAAATAAGATTGAAATGAAGACAGATGTTTTGGAGGCAAGTTCTATCTTACGCAAATATCTCTATGAAAATCTCTATCGCCACCCAAGGATTCAGAAGGAATCAGAGAAGGCAAAGAGGGTGATGGAGGAGTTATTTTATTACTACACCAGAATTCCAGATGAACCAAAGAGAAGATTTTCCTTTCTTTCCCATAACACACCTATTGAAAGGATAGTCATTGACCATTTAGCCTCGTTTTCAGACAGGGAGGCCCTTTCATCCTACAAAAAGGTCTTTTTCCCAGCGCCTTGGGAAGAGGAAGGATAGCCATCTGCATAAAAAATTTCAAAATTTGTAACACTTTACCCATCTGAAGTAAAATTTTATAAGTCGTTGATTTACAAGTACTTACGATTTTGCCAAAATGTTTAGTGAAATCTCGTAAGTTG
>JAGUXG010000242.1 GCA_020061965.1 bacterium | reverse complement strand
TACACGACGCTCTTCCGATCTGTTTCTGCCTCATTCAATCTGGACTTTGCTTCCCTTGCTTCATAGGCAATAACCTCTTTTGTCTTTTCCAAATCTAACCTCTTCTCATCAATAGATAGCCTTTCAGCCTTGAGTTTAGCCTTTCTTCTTCCACCATCAAATATTGGAAGTTCAAGCTCCAGATTAAATCTATAATAGTCCTCCTCAACATAATTTATAGCCTCCTTGAAGGTCTCCTTATTTCCACTTAAACCATAGCTCAGCCCAAGATTCACCTGTGGATAGTATTCGGCTCTTGCAATTTTGGCAGAAAGCTCCCTCACAGAAAGCTCTGCCTCAGCCTCTTTTATCTCTAATCTATGGGCTAAAGCATCTGAAACTGCATCATCTGTATCTATCGGTTTATACTCCAATTCTTCTACTATTTCAATCTTATCATCTGGCAGAAGACCTATGGCTTTCTTTAAGCTGTCAGTAGCTATCTCTAAATCCCCTTCTGCCTTCTTGAGCTTTGTCTTGGTATCTTTCAAATTTAACCTGACCCTCTTCACCTCAAGCTCTGGAACCATCCCTTCCGAAAACCTCTTCTTTGCCATATCAAGCAGAGTCTTTGCCCTCTCTTCTTCCTCAAAAAAGACCTCCCTGGTTCTCTTTGCCTTTATCAAAACATAATATGCCTCTGCCACTTTATAAAGCACATTTTGCCTGAGTCTTTGATATGAAAGCCCTGCTATCTCAAGATGAACCTTTGCCAACCTGATTGCTGAGGCAATCTTTCCTCCAGTGTATATTGGTTGAGAGAGGAATAGAGAGGCTGAAGTGGTATAGGGTGGTAGTTTCGGCTCACCTGTTGTCTCTTTTGTCTTTTTCAGATAGGACTCATAGCCTTTCAGACTCAAGTTTGGATAACAAGAGGCATAAGCCTCCAACACCTGTGCCTTTATTCTCTCTAATCCCTTTTCAGCAATGAGTATCTCCCTGTTCTTCTCTAATGAGAGCTTCAAGACATCCGTGAGGGCATAAGGCTCAGCCCAGACAGAATTGGCTATTATAAAAAGAATAGCAAAGAGTCTATTTTTCATATCCAGACTCCAGGTATCTTTGTCTTACAATAAGAGCATTTGCTCTCTTTTATCAGATTCTGCGTCAAGGTATAGCCCTGCCTTTCTACCAAAAGTTTTTTACAGGACGGGCAGTATGTGTTTGACCACTCACCAGGAGGAACATTTCCGATATAAACATAGTTCAGTCCGCAATCTTTGGCAATTTTATAGGCATTATAAAGGCTGTCAAAGGGTGTTGGAGGAAGGTTATTCAGCTTATACTGGGGAGAAAACCTGCTGAAGTGAAGAGGAATGTCTGTAGAGACCTCAGCTAACCAGGTGCACATCTTCTCTATCTGCTTTGGGTTATCATTCAGGGTAGGAACAACAAGGTTGACTATCTCAAACCAACAGGGCGACTCTGCCACAATCTCACAAGCATCTATCACATACTCAAGCTCTGCTGAACAGACCTTCCTGTAGAAATCCTCATCAAACCCCTTCAGGTCTATCTTGATAGCGTCGCTTGTGGCCAAAAGTTTTTTGAGTGGGTTCTTCTCTATATATCCTGCGGTAACGACTGTATTATAGATTCCATGTTTTTTGGCTAAGATACTAGTGTCTATCATATACTCATAAAAGGCAACAGGGTCGCTGTAAGTGTAGGCAATAGATTTGACTTGCGGGTCCCTGCTCCTTTCGCCTATAGCAACTTCGACCAACTTTTCTGGAAGCAATTCATAGTTCCTTGTCTGGTCCGGCTTCTTCTGGGATATGTCCCAATTCTGGCAGTAGTGGCACCTGAGGTTGCATCCTGCTGTGGCTAAAGAGAACGCCTTTGTTGTTGGCAGGAAATGATAGAAGGGCTTCTTTTCTATGGGGTCAATATGGATAACACAGGGGTTTCCATAAGATTTGCTATAAAGAACTCCGTCTTTATTCACATTCGTTCTGCAGGCACCCCTATAGTTATTCTTGAGAAGGCATCTATGCGGGCATTTCTTACACCGCACCCTTTGCCCAGAGAGCTTAGAGTAAAAATAGCCCTCTTTTGTCCATGTATCAAGCTCTATCTTCTTCTCTTTTATCGGAACAGCTTCAAGCCCTTCTCTTTCTTCTTCCTCTTCTTCTTTTTTAGGGGATAAAGCAAAAAGTAGGCCAGCCCCTGTTCCACAAGCACCTATGCCTACCGCACTCCTCTTTATAAAATCCCTTCTGGTCATTGTCAATCTTTTAGCCACGAATGTGGCTGTAATCTCTTTCTATGCCCAAAGAAATCAAGTCTAACAAAAATTTTGTTCTTAAAAGGTTCAAGGAGTCGAGGATGAGATGAGATCAACAAGATCCATCACTTAGGTCCTTGAATCCTATCCTCCCTTTTATCAGATATTTTTTCGGTAAACCTCGTGTTTCTTGAGTATACTTGCTTGGTCATTATGACTTTATCCAGCATATTCAGAGCCTGGCAACAGTCCCTTTTAGGACGAAACCCATAGGATACATCCCTGAAGTCAACCTCAAAGATTGCCTCAAGGATCTTCTTTATTCCCATCTGAACAATTTTGTCTTCCACTGTAGGAATGCCTGATGGCCTTTGTTTTCCGTCTGGCTTAGGAATGTATACCCACCTTATGACCTTGGTCTAACCTTGTAGCCTTCATCCTAACCACCAAATCCTTGATCTTCTCCTCTAAGTTGGCCTCATACTCCTTGACCGTTACCCCATCTACTAAAGAAGCCTTATCCCTCTTTAGCTCCCAGAGACTCAGCCGCCAG
>JAGUXG010000144.1 GCA_020061965.1 bacterium | reverse complement strand
TCAAAGATGCGGATTTTAGAAAAGGAGGAAGGATATTGGATGTAGGGTGCGGAACAGGGGATTTCTGTATTGAATTAGAAAAGGCAGGTTTTGCGGTCTTTGGGATTGACCCTGTAAACAAGATGCTCAAGATAGCCAGATCTAAAATTTCAGGTATCAGGTGTCAGGTATCAGGTGTCAAGCGTCAACTTTTAATGGCTAATGGTCATAGCCTGCCATTTCTCCCAAATTTTTTTGATGGAATAACCATAGGATTCTCCTTGAGGCATCTTGACATTTCAATATTCCTTGATGAGGCAAGAAGGGTGTTGAAATCTGGAGGAAGGGTGGTAATATTAGAGGTATCTTCTCCTAATCATCCACTTTTGCGCTTCCTTCATAAACTCTACCTTCAAAGAGTTGTCCCAAGCCTTGCCTATATCTTCTGTAACAAAACTAATGAATACGCCTATCTTCATCAATCTTTTGAGCTGTATATGCCAAGCCCCAAAGAGTTAAAAACCATTTTTTTGGAGAAAGGGTTTGTTGAAATGAAGGCTATTCCCATCTTCTTTGGTGCCTGCTCTATATTTATTGCAACCAAGGACTGATTTCTAAAGATATATTTGCTGTAAATATGAAAGATATTTTACTTAAGGTTCTACAAGAAAAATTTGGGTTTCAAGACTTTAGATACGGGCAAAGGGAAGTTATTGAGACTCTTTTAGAGCACAAGCAGGTTCTTTGTCTCCAGCCAACAGGCCATGGAAAATCACTCCTTTATCAGTTACCATCTGTACTGATTGACCAAATGACTTTAGTTATTTCACCGCTTTTGGCCTTGATGCGGGATCAGATTCAACATCTTGAGCAACGGTTTTCTATTCCTGCGGCAACGATCAATACAGACCAAACAGAAGAAAAGAATGAAAAAGCAAGGCAATCTGCTCTTAATGGCCATATTCGTCTCCTTTTTGTTGCACCTGAACAATTAGATAACCTCAAAAACTGTGAATTTATTCGTGGCCTCCCTATTGGATTTATAGCCATTGACGAGGCTCATTGTATCTCCACCTGGGGGCATGATTTTCGACCATCTTACCGTCAGATTGTCAATATTGTGCAGATAATAAAAGAAAAAAATCCCAACCTATATGTTCTTGGCTTGACAGCCACTGCAGATCAACGAACAGAGGCTGACATCATCAAACAATTGCAAGATTCGTCTTCAAGGCCCATTAAGGTTTTGAGATCATCTATGGATCGTCCAAACATCAGTCTTTCAGTCATACGAGTAAAGGGCGTTGTCGAAAAGCTTGAGATTCTCAAAAATCTTCTTTCTCAATTAGAGGGTTGTGGTATTCTTTATTGTGCCACCAGGGAACAGACTGAGTTGGTGGCTTCGTATCTTCAGGAACAAGAAATGAATGTTGCTTCTTATCATGCCGGCTATGACTCAGACCAAAAGCGTCTTCTCCAACAGGCGTTTATTAAAGGAAACTATAAGGCTATAGCCTCAACCAATGCCCTGGGTATGGGTATTGATAAACAAGATGTGCGTTTTATTATTCATGTTGATATCCCTGGTTCTATAACTGCTTATTATCAAGAGGTTGGACGGGCAGGACGAGATGGTAAGGAAGCTCGAGGCATCCTTCTCTTCGACCCTGATGACGCCAAAATTCAAGAGCATTTTATCCAATCAGCTCAACCAACCATAGATGACTTTAAGAATCTCCTTAATTGTCTTGAACCAGACGAAGAAGGGCTACACCCAAGCCTTATGGGCATTAGGGTGAGAACTGGACTCCATCCTACCAGGGTAACAGTCATCCTGGCTGAACTGATAGAACAAGGTCTTGTCCAGAAAAAGCTGGTAAGGGATAAACAGGTTTACGAACGCACAGGTAAGGATATATTTCCAGACATAACTCGTTATAAGACTCAGGAGATGGTGCGTAAGAAGGAATTAGATGGCATGCTCATATACGGTTATGGTGAGGTAGAGTGTTTGATGCATAGCCTGCGTATCGCCCTTGGGGATACCATTTCTCAACCTTGCGGACGCTGTAGTCTATGTCAGCCCAATTCCTATTCACCAATAACAATAACCTCAAGAGCTAAAACCGAAGAATGGCTTGTCAATAGAAATGTTCCTATACCAGCCACAAAACAACCAAATATGTCAGAGGGTTTTGCTATTCTTAATGGTGATTTGCGAACATCTATGTTTATCCAGTTTATGCAGTCTCGTGGTCAGGCTCAGGTAACAAGCCTTTCTAGAGAATTACAAGCCTTTTTGCTAAAAAAACTTAGCTTAATCAAACAACAATACAAATTTTCTGCCCTGGTCTCCTTGCCATCAAGAACATGGGGTCAACGAGAATGGACATCTATATTTCTGGGTAAAGAGCTTGGCATACCTGTTTATCTTGACCTTTTGATGTGGGAAACCGTTCCAGAGTATCGGCAAGGGGAGCTTCTAAACAATGACCAGCGCAAGGAAAATGTCAACACAAAGATGACATTGACTTCCAATATGCCTCAAATCTTGAAAGGAGCAATCCTTGTTTTGGATGATTACATTGGCTCTGGTGCTACCATTAAAGAATCAGTAAGGGTTCTCAGAAAACAAGGGATGGTCAAGAGAGAGATTGTTCCTTTGACTTTGGCCCGTATTCGCTGGCGACTTGGAGCTAAAGGTATTATACAATAAGTATTGGCAGAGCAAACGCATATAAATGTAAATGGCATACAAGGATTTACGAGAATTTATAAGGGTGCTTGAGGAAAAGGGACTTCTCATAAGAGTAAAAGAGCCAGTAAGCTATGAGCTTGAGATTACAGAGATTGCGGATAGGGTGGTAAAGGCATCTGGGCCAGCCTTGCTCTTTGAGAATGTCAATGGATATAGCACGCCCCTTCTGATAAACGCCTTTGGTTCACAAGAAAGGATGGAGTTGGCTTTGGGTAATATAAAGAAGATTACAGAGAGAATCAATGAACTTTTGGCTTTTGAGCCTCCAAAAGGTTTATTAGAAAAGGTTTTGTTTCTGCCAAAGCTCCACGAAATGAGCCAGTTTATTCCAAAGAGGATAAAAAATGGCCCTTGTCAGGAAGTGATCATAAAAGAGCCGAACATTCTAAAGTTTCCCATATTAAAATGCTGGCCAAATGATGGCGGCAGGTTTATCACCCTACCTATGGTCTTCACAGTTGACACAGAGACAGACAAAAGGAATGTAGGCATGTATAGGATGCAGGTCTATGATGAAACAACCTGCGGAATGCACTGGCATATTCATAAGGGTGGAGCAAGGCACTATAGAAGATACTGCAAGTTAAACAAGAGAATGGAGATAGCTGTAGCCATCGGATGCGACCCAGCTACAATCTATGCCTCTACAGCACCTCTGCCAGACGGAGTAGATGAGATGCTCTTCGCAGGCTTTCTGAGAAAGGAGCCAGTTGAGTTAGTAAAGTGTGCAACAATAGACTTAGAAGTTCCAGCCTACTCTGAGATAGTCTTAGAAGGATATATGGAGCCTGGAGAATTAAGGCAGGAGGGTCCATTTGGGGACCACACTGGATTTTACTCACCAGAAGATTTATATCCTGTCTTTCATATCACTTGCATCACCCACAGAAAAGATGCCATTTATCCGGCTACTGTGGTCGGAAAACCACCAATGGAAGACTGCTTCTTAGCCAAAGCAACAGAGAGAATCTTCTTGCCATTATTGAGGTTTCAGCTTCCAGAGATAATGGATATCAACCTGCCTATAGAAGGTGTCTTTCATAACTGTGCCATCGTCTCTATCAAAAAGGAGTATCCTGGACAGGCAAAGAAGGTGATTCATTCCTTATGGGGTATGGGGCAGATGATGTTTACCAAGATAATTATTGTTGTTGACAGCGACATTGACATCCAAAATCTTTCGGATGTTGCCTGGAAAACCTTCAATAATATTGACCCAAGAAATGACATTCTCTTCTCTGAAGGTCCATTAGATGTCTTGGACCATGCCAGCAACACCCCAGACTATGGCACAAAGATAGGCATAGATGCGACCAGAAAGAATGAAAAAGAAGGAAGGACAAGACCCTGGCCAGATGAGATTAAGATGTCTCCCAAGATAAAAAAACTGGTAGATGAAAAATGGAAGCTCTATTTTCCTTTTGAGTTTTGATACCTTTTATACTCAAGAAACACGAAGTTTACCGAAAAAATATATGATAAAAGGGGGGACAGGGCTCAAGTGTTTAATCATCTTGCCTTGCATCTCCCCCTCGACTCCTTGAACCCTTTTAAGAACAAAATTTTCGCAAAGTAAGATTTCTTCTCGGTATAAGTTTCATTTAAGTCTGATCTTTCCTGATGCTTTACACTATACATTAGACACTATGCAACTATCTTATCTGTGCCTTAGCCATAGTTAGATATTCAGCAAAGGTAGGGTCATTTGGTTCTAATTCTACGGCTCTCTCCAATATTCTGACCGCATCTCTGAACCTTCCAGCCACGCCATAGGCAGCTCCTAAAGCACCCATATAGCTGGCATTTCTTGGGTCAAAGTCAAGAGACCTTTCTAATTGGGCTATAGCTCTATCCATTTTACCCTGATTGAGCCAGTATTGACCTAAGTCTGCGTGATAATAAGAGTAACTGTAAAGTATCTCCTTTGCCCAGACATCCTTATTTATAGACTCATCAAACACACCCCTATAGCCAAACCAATGCTCTTGTTTTGGCTTATCTTCTACACCTATTCCCATTCCCAATCTATAGACCAGACCATCCTTGCTGAGTCTGTCAAGATACGGCACATCTATCCTCTCATCAGGCCTGAAGAAGGTGTAGTAGATGGGAAACTTCTCTTTATTGGATGAGATGATAGCCTTCATCACATCCTCATACATGCCATCAACCAATGTTGTCTTTACCCAAGGGTGGAGGTCCAAAATCTTTTGGACAAACCATGGTCTTCGCAGGAAATGGATAGGAAAGCAAGCCACATCTTCTCTCATATTCTCAACATTCTGGTGGTACCAAAGGGGAAAGACATCAAGGTCTATCCGATTAAAGAGAATCGTCTTTTCTGGTAGGTCTTTCATCAGATCTCTGCCAAAGTCATAGGCAAAGTAATAGCGGTTATAGTCTGAAGCCTTCCAGTTGAGTAAAAGCAAGGCAAGTACAGGGACAAGGGCTAAGGGTTTTGGCAATCTCTTTAGAAGATAGAATATTCCGCCAGAGATAGATATGACCAAACATATAAAGGAGGGAAAGTGATACGCCTCCATATCAACAAGCTCACTTATTTTGGCATAGACAGTTACGCCAAGGATTGTGTTGATTAAGAGGGTGATGAGTAGAAAATAAAAAAGCCTTCTGTATCTTGTGAAAAACAAGACCCATCCAGGCAGAGCAAGGATTAAAATAAATGGGGTGAACTGGCGAAAGACCACAGTTACTAAATGCTCCTTAAAAAAGCCGAGAGTCTGGAAGATGCTTGCCTTGAACATCTTTTCGTGGGCCATACCAATAAAGGCATAGTCTAAAAATTTAGAAATGGTATCTGGCTTTCCCCAGTCTATGACCGGGTTCCCTGTAGTTCGTATCGGAAGATAAAGATAAACAGATAACCCAAGCAAAAAGAGGAGAATGAGACTTGTAATATGCTTTCTTATCGCTCTTTTATCCGTAACAAAAACAAGATACAGGAGCGAGGGTCCAAAGGTAGCAGACAACATATGATTGGAGACAGCAAGTCCATAGATAAAGGCAAGAAGAAGGAGCAACCTTGTATCATGCTTTTTCTCCCAGGCAGTGACGATAAAAAAACATAAGACTACGAACAGGCTGAGCAGAGAATACATCTTCACATAGCCTGATATATTCCAGAATGTGGAGGAAAAAGCAAAGATTAAGGCTCCAGAGAGGCTAATGATCTTATCTTTGAAAATCTGGTAAAGGAGCAGGTAAAGGAAAAAGATGCAACAAGAGGCAATGGCTGCGGTAAGAAAGCTCATCCTCATCCCAATGTTGGCAATAGGGATGTAGGCTATGAGATGGGTAAGAAGTGTATAGAGACAGTATCCAGAGGGATGAGCAAGCCCCAATATCCAACTACAAGTGATATGGTCGCCACTATCACCAAAGGTTAGGGTTGGCGGAAGCGTAAGAAGATAGACAACACAAGGAATAAACAAAGCCAGGATACATAACACAGCAGACGCAGACTCCTTTTTTTTGCCTTCTCTCCTGACACCTGACACCTGACACCTGACACCCATCTTCATATCTCCGCCCACATAATCACAGCATCCTCTTTCCCCTTATAATACCCATTTCTAATGCCAACCTCAGCAAAGCCAAATTTATGGTAGAAGGAGATGGCTCTGGTATTTTGTGCTTCCACCTCAAGGATAGCCTTCTTTACGCCCAGGCTCTTTGCCCGCTTGATAGCCCATTTGAGCAAATCCGAGCCTATAGCCTTTCCCTGCCTGTTTTTTGTCACAACCAGATTAACCAATTGCATCTCGTCCTCTATCTTATAAAATCCAACATAGCCTATAATCTTCTCTTCTTCTTTTGCCGCCCAAAACTCTGAACCTTCCTTTATTTCAGAGATAAAATCCTCTCTACACCAGGGAAAAGTAAAGACCTCCTCTTCTATAGCCAAAACCTGAGCAAGATCATCCTCTTTCATTTTATCAATCAAGATACCCATAGACAAGATGAGAGGCTCCTCTCTCTTTCTTGAAAGCAAGAAGTCCTAAAGACGCCACACTTGTTGCCTGGGGAATATTATGAAGAGGATGAGAAAAGGAAGCCATCTTACCCAATCTCTTCTTTATCCTATCTTCATATACAGAGGCACCAGGCCCTACAAACAGGGTCTCCTGGTCTATCAAAGAATATAGATCAGAGAGGTCACAGGCGATATAATCTCCAAACCTCCTTTGCTTTCTGTACAAGGCGATATGAATCCTATCCTTTCTGGCGTCAATAACAGAGCAAACCTGCAATTCTTTCTCTGTAATATTATGAAAGATGGCATCCAATGTTGAAACGCCTATTACTGGAAGACCAAGACCTGCAGAAAGACCTTGAGCCGTCGCATATCCAACCCTTATTCCAGAAAATGAACCAGGTCCAGTAGAGACAGCTATGCTTGAAATTTCAGGCAGATTTATATTAGAGAGCTTAAGGATGTGGTCTATCTCACTTATGACCCAAGAGGAGTGTTTGAGATGTAGGGAGGAATAAAAAGATGAGGCTAAAACCCCTTTTTCCGAAACTAATGACAGGCTTCCTGCTGGGGTTGAGGTCTCAATACCGAGGACTATCATTCCATACCATAAGTAGAGTAAAAGACCCCTTGCGTATCACTGTCAAGAGAATTAACCCTTAAAGTATGACTTCCAACATGATACCACCAGCCACCATGGTCTGTAATATTCTCATGACCTGGGCAAGCAGCTCCGTGGATAGGACAGGGATTCTCAGTCATCTCGTTTGTGTAAATCGCCTTGCACCTCTTATTTATTGTGGTTACACCCTTTCTCAAGATAACATAGGGAATTGTCTCTATGTAATTAGGCACTAAGGCTTTGGCTAAATCGGACCCACCCATTCTTGGGTCAGGAGGATTATTATCATCAGCTAAATCCCCAGAAGGCCAGACCTCCTCATCCCCATAGTAGTTAGCAATCACCGTCTTCATGCTATTCAAATTAGCCTTGGTCGCATCCTCCCTTGATTTGTCTATCATCTTTGTTGCCTGAGGAAGGAGGATAGCTAACAATATCCCTATAATTACCACCACAATCATTAACTCGGTCAAGGTAAATCCTCTTTTCATACCTTAATTCTATCCTTTTTTTTCTATTATGTCAAATGTTTTTTGAGTGATGCTTCACTCTCTTTCTTTTTTTGCTTGATCTTCTCTTTTCTCCTCCATATATTATTTACTGAACCTTGGCAAATTTCCCATTTTCCGCACCCTTTGATAAGGTTTAACAAATT
>JAGUXG010000113.1 GCA_020061965.1 bacterium | reverse complement strand
TGATTTGACATTTGGATTTTGACATTTGAACTTAAGACTATTGGTCGAGAAAAACAGCAGATTTTGCTCAAGTTTTGCAAATTTGCCAAAGTTGAGATCCAAATTATAAGTTTAGGTCCAGAGCGGCAAATAGGGGGAAATTGTTTCTTGGTTCAATTCAAGAATGGGAGCAAGTATCTTCTTGATTGTGGAGTAGGATTGCTTAAGACAGATGAGCTGGGTGGAGAAAGTTTCTGGAGTGTCTATTCCTATCCTAAACAATTATTGCTGGATAAAGGCCAAGACACTTGAATTCAAGGATACATCCACCAAAATAAACAATGTTCAAGCCATTCAAATAGACCATTCTACAATTCCTTCTTTTATGTATCTTATTCAGGAAGGAGATGAAAGATTGGTTTATACCGGTGATTTTAGAGGACAAATTTTTTCACCGGACAAAGGTCAATTACCTACCAAAAAGGCGATTACTATCTTAAAAAAATAGATTGAGAAGACAGATACCATTATTTGTGAAGGAACTAACCTTGAGCCTGCACCTTCGGCTTTGACAGATGTGTTTTCTAAATGTTTACTTATGGTAAGTCTATCAATGAGTTACTCTGGAACTTGGATTCAAAGACAAGAGAGTCTTTATGAGTTATTGAAATTGCGTAAAATCCTTAAAGTAAGATTTCTTCTCGGTATATAAGGCAGTTACACTTTTAGAGAAGAATCATTTTCTTTAAAGTCTTTGCGCCTTTACTGTGAATTATTACGCTGAATGAAGATATGGAATGGTCTTTCGGAGAGAATAGAAAAGAGCATCATTACCTTAGGGATATTTGACGGCATTCATATCGGCCATCAAGCCTTGATAAAAGAGACTTGCGAGCATGCCAGAAAAAAGGGTATTCCTTCTATCCTTCTCACTTTCCATCCACATCCCAGGTCAGCCACCTTTATCCTTGCCGAAAAAGATAGGGAAGAGATTATTGAGAGTCTTGGCATAGATATAATGGTCATCTTGAACTTCAATAAGATAAAATCTCTTCCGCCAGAAAGGTTTATAAAAGAGATTCTTGTAGAAACACTTGGTATGAAAGGGATATGGATAGGTTCAGACCATAGATTTGGAAAAGACCAGGAAGGGAATGTCCAGCTACTTCGTCAACTCTCTTGCCAATATGATTTTGAGACTTTCTGTCTGGATGATGTTGCCTTAGAAAATGAACGGGTGAGTAGCTCCAGGGTGAAAAAACTCCTATCTGACGGAGAGATGAAGGAGGTAAAAATCCTTTTGGGAAGGCCATACACTGTAGATTTTCAAGTGATAAAAGGTGCAGGTAGGGGAAAGGGAATGGGTGTAGCAACAGCAAATATGGCCTGGCCAGATATCTTTCTTCCAAAACTTGGTGTCTATGGCGTGAAGGTAGGTTTAGATGGAAAAGAATTTAATGGAATAGGAAATCTCGGAAGAAGACCTACATTCTCCGAAGACCTGCTTCTCTTTGAGGTTCATATCTTCGAATTTTCCGAAGACCTCTATGGAAAGAACATCTCTATCCAACTTTTAGAGTGGATACGGAGCGAAATAAAGTTTTCCACCAAATCTGCCCTCTCTGCCCAAATTAAGAAGGATATAGAAAGATGGAAAGATTATATTGCAGAAAGTTCATAGAGGATAGCGGTTATAAGGATAAGCCCTGCATATTCGGTCTTGAAGATTGTCTCAAAAAGGCAGATAGAAATTCCTCCCAAACCTTCCAGATAAGCAACTTCTTTATCTGTAAGCCCACCTTCAGGCCCAATGACTATCCAGATATTCGGCTTTGAGAGAGGAAGTAGGTTCCGTATCCTCCTTTTTTTCTCTTCTTCCCAGGCAACAAGTATAAGGGTGTCTTCCTTTGGTCTTTTGAGGCTGGTGAGGTTTGTTACCTCGGAGATTTTTGTGAGCCTCCCAGAGAGAGCAGATGAGGAATAAGCAACCTTGCGTAATCTTTCAAGCCTCATACCTTTTGCCACAGACCTTTCACACAAGAGTGGAACAATCTCTGTTATTCCATAAGAACAACAGGCTTCTATTACCGTTTCCATCTTTGGATGCTTTGGAATCCCCTGAAAAAGGGTGATATTTGCTGGCAGGCGAGGAATGTTTCGACTTGAGAGAATATGGGCTTGGAGAGAATCCGCTGAGCATCTCTCTATCTCTGCTTCGAACTCTGATTCTCCATCCAAAATATAAATCCGCTCTTTGGGTCGAAGCCTCAGAGCTTTAATATGTTTTAATATTTTTGTATCAGTGATTATTGCAGAGTCTGCCTTAATCTCATCTTTACTGACAAAAAATCTGGGAATAGACATCAAATATAAAGGTTTTATTTTCTGTAACACTTTACTCATCTGAAGTAAAATTAAAAATGGTTCAAGGAGTCAAGGGTGAGAGGCGGAGATGGATGCAAGATTATTGAATCCTTGAAAGACTGTCCCTCCTTAAATCCTTTATAAAGGACTCCATCTTTTATCAGATATTTTTTCGTAAAGGTTGTTTTTATTGGGCGTGCTTACTTACCGATTGATGATGAGGACTCTTCTTTTTGAGGCAACTGGCTTTTTACGAGCTTTATTATGGCCATTTCTGCTGAATCTCCGTGCCTACGACCAAGTTTTATTATCTGTGTATATCCGCCTGGCCTGGCAGAGAAGATAGGGGCAATCTCTTTCTCTAATTTCTTCACAATCTCTTTATCAGATATAAACGAACCGATCCTTCTATGGTTAGCCAGGCTATTTACTTTTGCTAATGAAATAAGTTTCTCTATCAATCCTTTAGCCATTTTTGCCTTAGCCAGGGTTGTCTTTATCGTTTCATGCTTAAAGACTTCTTTCGCCAGACTTAATAAAAGGGCTTTTCTATGCTCTGCTGTTCGATTAAGTTTCAGTTTTTTCTTCCTATGTCTCATCTTTCTCCTCTCTATCTTCTTCTGCTAATTGCTCCTCTTTTTCAACAAGATTTTCAATATCCGTCATTCCCAATCTAAGATTATACATCGCCAACTTTTCTTTTATCTCCACAAGAGACTTTCTTCCAAAGTTTCTCATCTTTAGAAGTTCTGCTTCAGAAACGCGGACAAGCTCTCCAATCTTTGTTATTCCAGTTAAATGCAAACAGTTGTTTGCCCTGACTGATATTTCTAACTCATCTATCTTTGTATTCAGCAACTGTTTTAATCTTTCCTTGCCTTCATCTGGTTTTACCTCTATCTCTTTTTCTACAAATCCTTCTGGTTTAATGAATATCGAGATGTAATCAGAAATAATAGAAGCTGCTTGAGCAACTGCATCCTGTGGGGTTATGGAGCCATTTGTCTTTATTTTAAGAATCAACTTTTCGTAATCTGTGACCCGACCAACCCTGACATCTTCTATCTCATAACCTACTCTTACTACAGGAGAAAAATATGTATCGATTGGAAGCGTGCCTATCTTCTTCTCTCTTTTAGTTTCGTCAGCAGGTGAGTACCCAATTCCAACTTCTACCTCCATTTCCATTCTGAGACCAGAATCTTTAATCTCGGATATAGTCATAATATGATGTTCTGGGTTGACTATAGTAAGACCTGCGGGAAGGACCAAATCCTTTGCTTTCACCTCCCCTTCTTCTTTCTTTTCAAGATAGACCACTTTGGGTGTCTCATCAAAAAACCTGAAGACAATCCCTTTTATATTCAAAATAATATCAATTATGTCTTCAACAGCCCCTGGAATAAAAGTAAACTCATGCAGAATACCCTGGACATTAATAGATGTTACAGCCGCACCTTTTATAGAGGAGAGTAACATTCTCCTCAGGCTATTTCCGACTGTTACAGCTAATCCTTTTTTGAATGGTTCAACAACTAATTTTCCATTTGTTTCAGTCAACTCTTCCCATTCTAATCTTTTAATCTTTCCTAAAACCATCTTTTTTTGCATTCATATCCTCCTTATATAACTCTTGCTTAGCAAGAATTATCTTGTATAAAAGGCAACAATCAGATTTTCATTTATGGTAGTAGCCATCTCATTTATCTTTGGAAACCTGACTATTCGTATCTTGTTATCTATCTTTTCCATCCAAACAGGAAGACCTTCTTCTTTAATCTTAAAATTGCTTTTTGCTTCTATAATATCCCCTGTCTTGACGAGATATGAAGGAATATTCATCTTTTTGCCATTTATTAGAATATGGCCATGTCCAACAATCTCTCTTGCACCATTTCTTGAACTTGCTAAACCTATTCTATAAACAACATTATCAAGCCTCCTCTCAAGAAAGCAAAGGAAATTCTCTCCAGTGATTCCAGGAATAGTTTCTGCTTTTCTAAAATAGTTTCTAAACTGGGTCTCAAATATCCCGTACATATTTCGCAGCTTCTGTTTTTCCTTTAATTGAATGCCATAGTCCGAAACTTTCTTGCGAAGAGCATCCTGACCCTTTAATCCTGGTGGATATGCCCTCTTTTCAAACCCACATTTTACAGAAAGACATCTATCTCCTTTTAGAAAGAGTTTTGCCTGATTTCTTCGGCATATTTTACATTTTGCTTCTAAATATCTACCCATTGTAATTTACTCCATTACTACAGTTAATCACATAAAAAATCAAAGATAAAAAATTAAGGTAAATCTTAAACAATGATCTTTTATTTTTAATTTTTTATCTTTGATTTTCTTTTTACACCCTTCTCCTTTTTCTTGGTTTACATCCATTATGCGGAATAGGTGTCATATCTTTAATTGCCCTGATATTTAATCCTGCGGCTTGAAGAGCTCTAACTGCTGACTCTCTTCCAGAACCTGCTCCCTTTACAAAGATGGAAACAGTTTTTGTTCCAAATTCAGAGATAGCCCTCTTTGCTGCAGTATCTGCGGCAACTTGAGCTGCAAAAGGGGTTCCTTTTTTTGTTCCCTTAAAACCCACAGAGCCTGCACT
This sequence comes from bacterium, assembly GCA_020061965.1. Classification (GTDB taxonomy): domain Bacteria; phylum UBA9089; class UBA9088; order UBA9088; family JAGUXG01; genus JAGUXG01. Next base: position 522 of record JAGUXG010000113.1, on the reverse strand, counting down.
TGCCCAACAAAAAGCGTTACCCTTCTCATCAGAAATGGTAACGATTGTATTATTAAATGTTGATTGAATAAAAACCAATGCAAACTCTACTGTCTTCTTCTTCTTTGCTTTTGTTTCTGTTTTTTTATTGGCCATTAACTTTTCCTCTTTGCACCTATAGTTTTCTTTGGACCCCTTCTTGTCCTGGCATTGGTATGAGTTCGCTGACCTCTAACAGGAAGTCCTCGCCTATGTCGTAGGCCCCTATACGAACCAACCTCAATGAGACGCTTGATGTTCATTGCCACCTCACGGCGAACATCGCCTTCTACTTTTAAGTTATTCTCAAGATACTTTCTTATAGATGTTATTTGCTCTTCAGTCAGGTCTTTTGTTCTAATATCAGGGTTTATCCCTCTTTCAGATAATATCTTCTGGGCTGTCTTCAAACCTATTCCATATATATAGGTAAGAGCTGTCTCTATTCGTTTCTGTTTGGGTAAGTCTATACCTACAAGTCTTGCCATACACCCTCCAATTTAT
>JAGUXG010000217.1 GCA_020061965.1 bacterium | reverse complement strand
TTTGACCTTCTTTGGAAATCTTCATCTTTACAAAGAGGAATTATCCACCCTGCTTACTGAAAATTTCCAGATTATTGGCAAAAATTTTTCGGTAAACCTGTGTTTCTTGAGTATAAAATAAACCACAAAGGCACAAATACACGAAGGTGGGAACAAAGGATGATTATAATTATTAACAATCTTAGTGGCTTGGTTGTCTTAGTGGTAAATCGACTTGCTGATATACAGAGATGGAAAGACTGACTAAGAATGTCAAGCTTGTAAGCCTCGGCATACTCACCAGCAGAATCTTTGGGTATATTCGGGATGTCTTTATTGGACATTACTTTCCTACTGAAGCTCGTGGTATATTCTTTGCTGCCTGGGTCATTCCAAACTCTTTTAGAAGGATATTCGGAGAAGGGGCTTTATCTGCGTCATTCATTCCTATATTTTCCAAGTATCTTTGCCAGGATAAGGAAGAGGCTTTCAGATTCTCCTCCATCACAGCGAACCTTCTCCTCATTATCACCTCTATATTTGTCATCATAGGCATGGCTCTTTCTCCTATTATATGTGGGATTGTCGCACCAGGCTTTGTTAAGCTCGGCTTGATTCCACTTATGAGTAGAACTCTGAATATAATCTTTCCATATATCAGTCTTGTTTGTGTATTTGCTTTAATTGTGGCTGTTTTGAACTCCCTATCCAAGTTTTTCATTACTACTTTTGCTCCAACTATGGTCAATCTAAGTTTTATTGGTTGTATCATCTTCTTATGCCCGCACCTGCCTGAGCCTACCATTGGACTGGCTATAGCTGTTCTTATTGGAGGAGTACTACAGATAGCTGTTCAGATTCCAAGCCTTATCTCTTGCGGCGTAAGATATTATCCAGAGGTCTCCCTCAGTCACCCTGGTGTAAGGGAAATGGGGAAAAAGATGCTTCCATCCATAATTGGTGTATCTGTCTTTTCAATAAATAGTGCGGTTGACACTATCTTTGGCTCTCTGGTTGGTCCTTATGCTGTCTCTGCCCTATACTACGCAAATAGATTGGTTCAGCTTCCCTTGTCGCTCTTTGGCACATCCGTAGGTATGGTCAGTTTTCCTACTATTTCAAGGTATGTAGCCGAGAATAGGATGGACTTGGCTCGCCAGACACTCTCCTGGTCGCTCAGAATGGTTATTGCTGTTGTTCTTCCAGCTACAATTGGCTTAATGATTCTTGGAAAGCCTATTGTCTCCCTTCTCTTTGAGCATGGAAAGTTCAGCCACCAGGATGCAATCAGCTCTTACTATGTCCTATTCTTTTACGCTATTGGTCTTATATTTTATTCTGGGATAAACTCTGTTACATCATTCTTCTATGCCTTAGGAGATACAAAGACTCCAGTGATTACGGCGATAATCGCTATGATTATAAATATCTGCCTCAATCTGGTCTTTCTCAAGCCCCTGTCCGAGGGTGGAATTGCCTTAGCTACAAGCATAGCCTCTGGGGTAAACATCTCTCTGCTCCTCGTTAGTTTGAAAAAGAGAATTGGTGGCATAGGAATAAAAGGGATTGGACGCACCTTCCTTAAATCCTGCATGGCTTCTTTGATAATGGCTGTAACCCTATTATTGGTTATCTGGTTCTCCAAAAACCTCTTTTTTCAGGTAGGATGGGGGATTATCCTTGGCCTGGCAGTCTATATTGTTATTGGTAAGATTCTAAGGATTTCAGAGATAGAGGCTATCTTGGCAAGAGGTAAGAAAAAAACACGCACATCTGATGAATATAGGTAATTATCTCAAAGAAAGAAGGGAAGAACAAGGTTTGACTATGGATGAAGTGGTCAGGAGGCTAAATATCTCGGCAAGGTATTTGAATGCCTTAGAGGAGGAGAATTATGAAACTTTTCCAAAATCTTCTTATTGCCACCACATTTTAAGAATCTATGCCAGATTTCTTGGATTTTCTGACCCTGAAATCGCCAATATGGTGAGAGAGTGCGAGATACGACCAAAGATAAGTTTTCTCCTCTTTCCAAAAGGGACTGCCCTTACTTATATTATCCTCTTTCTTCTGGCAATCATCACCTTTCTTGTTTTAATAAGCCTATAATACTTTGATTCCAAGTTCTGAAAGCTGGGCAGGAGATACAGAAAAGGGTGCAGAGGTTAGAGGGCAAGTGCCTGTCTGGGTCTTGGGAAAGGCAATAACATCGCGGATAGAGCTTGCTTTTGCCATCATCATTATCAGCCTGTCCAAGCCCAAGGCTATGCCTCCGTGTGGCGGAGCACCATAAGAGAATGCAGTCAGCAGAAAATCAAACTCCTTTTTTGCCTCCTCTTGAATCTTCAGGCTATTAAAGATTGTCTCTTGCAACTCTCTTCTGTGGATTCTGATAGACCCTCCTCCAATCTCTGAGCCATTCAAGACTAAGTCATAGGCCCTTGCCTTTGTTTTCTCTGGAGAGATAAATATAATCTGCCAATCTGTCTCCTTGGGGGAAGTGAAAGGGTGATGGGAGGGTTTGTAGGCTTTTTCTTCCTCTGAATACTCCATTAAAGGTGGGTCTATTATCCAGCAGAATGAGAAGCCCTCTTTAATCAGGCCGAGCTTTTCTCCAAGAGATAGCCTGAGCTCAGAGAGTGCTTGCTCCACAACTTTCTTTTTATCAGCCACAATAAGAATGACATCCCCATCTTCTGCCGAGAATCTATCCTGGATTCTTTTAAGTTCTGGCTCCTTCAGAAACTTTGCCAGGGGTGATGAAAGGCTCCCTCCTTCTACCTTAAACCAGGCCAGCCCTCCGGCACCCTTTGTCTTTACAAACTCAGTCAGCTCATCCATCTCTTTTCTTGACCCAGAAAGCCCTGAAGCTTTTATTCCTCTGATTGTTGATGCTGTCTGAAATATCTTGACATCTGACTCAGACAGGAAAGCCAGATCCCGTATCTCCATACCAAACCTTAAGTCAGGCTTATCTGTGCCAAACCTGAGTAGGCTATCGTCATAAGATATCCTTATAAGAGGGATCGGAATATCTATTCCTAAAATATCAAGGAAGAGCACCTTTATAAACTCTTCCATCAAAGAGTATATATACTCTTCATCAATGAAGGATGCCTCTATATCAAGCTGGGTGAACTCAGGCTGTCTGTCTGCCCTTAAGTCTTCATCCCGAAAGCATCTGGCAATCTGAAAGTATCTTTCAAACCCTGCCACCATTAAGATCTGCTTAAAGAGCTGTGGGGACTGGGGAAGGGCATAGAATTTGCCTCTTATAAGCCTACTTGGAACAAGAAAGTCTCTGGCGCCCTCAGGTGTGCTTCTTATCAACTGCGGTGTCTCTATCTCTAAAAAGCCCTTTTCATCAAGGAATCTCCTTGTCCTTTGCATCACCTTATGCCTCAAGATGAGTCTATCTTTGCAAACCTGTCTGCGAAGGTCTAAGTATCTATATTTCAGCCTGAGCTCCTCTGCTGGTTCTTTATCCTCGACTATCTCAAAGGGAGGGGTCAAGGAAGGGTTAAGAATCTCAAGATTCTCGGCAAGCACTTCAATCTCTCCTGTGGCTATGTGCGGGTTTATCGCTTCTTTTGGTCTCATCCTCACTATCCCTTCTATCTTGACCACCCACTCCTGACGCAAAGAATGAGCCTTTGCATGGGACTCTAAACTGCTCTCAGGGTTAAAAACAACCTGGACTATTCCTGAGCCATCCCTTAAGTCAATAAAGATAAGCCCTCCGTGGTCGCGTCTCTTATTAACCCAACCCGAGAGGATAATCTTTTTATCCACATCCGCAAGCCTTAATTCTCCATTATTGTGCGTTTTATAAGCCATTTCAACAATTCCTCCTTTTATTAGGGATCAGGGATTAGTTAACTATTTACTCATCTGAAGCGTATCTTTCATTTCTAACTGTAAACCAGGAAAATGGATAATGAAAAATTGAAAACAGGAACATCTTAGTTGGTTTACCGTAATCTACCCTCTTCATTTTACATTTTGTATTTTACATTTTACATTGAACTTTACCCATTTCTTCAGTTGGGTAAAGTGTTACGGGATTAGTTGATTTTACTACTCACTACTCCCTAATCTCTACTCCCTATTTTACTATTCCAATCTTACCTGTTGCCTTTTGGCCCTTATCATTAGTAATAATGTAGATATAGACCCCAGAGGCAATACCTTTACAATTCCATTCTGCAGAACCATTTGTGTTGGTGAGTTCTTTCTCATAGATACGCTCGGCTGCGATGTTATAAATCCGTATCCTGCATTGGTTGGTCAGGTTCTTGAAGGTGATTTTATCATAGCCTTTGCAGGGGTTGGGGTAGGCGATGACATTGTTAAGATTAGAAGCAGCAATCTGCTTGCTTTTTCCTGCAGGTGCGATGATGGAGAGGTGAGAAAATGTGCCAGAGATGATGTTATTGGTTAGATCTAGCCCACAAGATATAGTTTCCCATGTATTTCCATTATCTGATGAGATATAGAGCTGTAAAGTATTTTCATCAATATTGCCAAGTTGTGCCTCATTATATTTTATTTCAATACAAATTGGGTTTGTAAGTGTTCCTTTAAATAAGCTGCCTGATGTGCCATAGGCATTAAGGACAATGCCAAATCCAATGTTTCCATTAAGATTCTTTAAGTTATTCCCTGCTGCAGGCTCTGGTGGAAGGATAATAATTGATTCTGTGTTTGTGCCTGTTCTGATTGTTGCTGTTCCCCAAGTGCTAGTTAATGTACCAGTATAAGAATTTCCCTCATCTATCTGATTGCCAATAATAGCAGAGGCAATGTTTGACAAAGGAGACCATAATTCCGCATCATCCCTTGTTTTAATAGCAAAATAATAGATATTGCCTGGGGCTAAACCTCCTCCAATGAAGGTTTCAACAGAACCAGCAGGTTTTGGTGTCATTGTTCCTAAAATGGTTGTAGAACCCCAGTTATCATCAGTAATTGTAAAGGTAGCATATTTAATTTCATAGAGTGTAGCTGTTCCTTCATAGCCGTCATCACCAGGGGATGTCCATATAAGGGCAATAGAAGAAGGGGTAATAGTAGCAACAGAAAGATTAGTAATTGTGCCAGGAGAAATGACATTGGTTATAAGATTTGTTGTAATTGTTTCACCCTGCTTTCCTATAATTGAGGAAACCTCTGCTTTGCCATCAAAGATTGCACTGACAGTATATGTTAAGTTTTCAGAAAGTGGAAGCTGATAGGCTCCATTCTCATCTGTTAAGGTTGTAAAAAGCCATGTCCCATCTTGAGAATGAATATTAACCATGGCATTTGGAATAGGATTGTTGCTATTGTCAGATACTGTGCCTTTTATAGTAAATGCCTCTGTCTCTGGGACAAGATAAATGTTTCCGTTTGCTCCTAATAAGAAAACTTCTTCTTCAGCCAAAACATGAAAATCCAATTTACCCTCTTTCTTAAAAGGCCAAGGAATCTTAAATTTCATAAGAGTTTCTTTAAAACCCTCTTTCACTACCTTCAAGGTGTAAATAACATTTTTTTTAAGATTAAAAAAGAACTCACCAGCTTTATCAGCAAATGTAAATGTTTTTCCTAATAACAGTTCTTCTTTCACTTCTTTAACAAAAACACACGCATCTGGAACTGAACTCTCTAACAATATATGTTTGATATGACTTCTAGATAGAACAGGAACACATCCAAGGTCGGGGGTAATTAGTTGCCAAGGAAGATCGTATCCAGAATAATCATCTTTCCATGGATGTTTAGGAACAAGATTTGTAAAATTTAAAGGCGGAGAACCAGGAAAGATTTTTTCCTCTTTAAACTTTGCAATAAAGTCATTATTTCCCATTTTCCGCAC
>JAGUXG010000063.1 GCA_020061965.1 bacterium | reverse complement strand
GAATGCGTTCTTTGTGGGTATGAGCCTCAGTTTTGCTGCACTTTTTCGTGGGAATATCCTTGTATTTATCCCCTTTTGCCTTCTTTGGATGCTCATTATCCTTAAACGGAAAAAAGCATTAGTCTATTTTTCAACCTTTATCTTAGGAATTGTCTTGGTGCTTCTTCCTGTCACAATAAAGAATTACATAGACACAAAAGAGTTTATTCCGCTTTCTATAAAGGGAGGCATACATTTTCTTATAGCCAACAACCCTGATGCTACAGGGAATTCAGATAGCTGGCCAGAGAATATTGACCAGATAAGGGAGAGAATCAATCTTTGTCCAACCATTTCTGGTCGTTCAGCACTTTATGTCCAAGAAGCACTACGGTTTATCAGAGAAGATACAGATGCCTGGTTAAAGCTTGTTTTCAAAAAGATAGCCGTCTTTTGGGGAAACTGGGATGTCCCGAATAATGTGGAGTATGAAAGGTTCAGGGAGCATTCATCAATCTTGCGTCTGCCTATATTTTTATCCTTCGGACTGATTGCACCGCTGGGAATTCTTGGTATCTTATTGTGTTTGAGAAGAAAAGAGACACTCTTGTTCTCTCTTTTCATCCTCTCTTATTTTCTGACTGTAATATTGGGACTCGTTTTGGGAAGATATAAATTGGGTGTGGTTCCAGGGCTTTTGGTTATGGCAGCTTATACCATTTTTTGGGGCTATTCAAGGTTTTCCAGAAAGGGAATAAAGGAGTTAATTTTACCAATCCTTCTTTTTCTTATTCTACATCTTGTGCTGAATTCCAGAATCTATTTTTACCAGACACTCCGTCCCTTATTATACAAAGAAGGATTTTGCCAAAAAAAGAGTGGATACTTGTTAATTTCAGATGTGCCAGAAGAGGGCTTCTGTATAAAAAAGAGGTTTGTTAGCTTCAATCAGCCTGGCCAGATGATCCGAAAAGAGATCTTTCTTAAAAAACAGATATATGAAAAGGTAAATAAGGCAGTTTTATACTTTGACTTTGCTGGAGGGGGTGAGATATTGCTTCAATGTAATGGAAAAGATATAGCTCCAATACCTTGTCCAAGCTCAAATGGATTGACAATTTTTGGTAAAATAGATTTTCCTTATTCCTATCTGAAGGAAGGCCAGAATGAATTTGTGCTTAAATATAGTCAGGGTGGATTTGAGATACCTTTAGATGGATTAGCCTCCTATAAACGCTCTTTTTTCTCTCAAGATGGAAAGAACTGGCAGGAGCAAAAAGGGGAGTTTACTATCCGACTGAAGGTATACTCAAAGAGTGAAAAGTGAAATGAAAAAGGCTTACAAAAAGAAGGAAAAGAGTATTTGTCATTCTTTCGTCGCTTAAGAATAGCCACACCCAAATCTACTTTGTATTACGTCATCAAAAATCTTTCTTCACTTAATCCTTCCTGTCAACTCATCTAATCTTATGAACTCCTTATTCTTCGTCTTTCTCTCACACAGCTCTATATTCTCCTTTGTAGCCTTCTTACCAACTATTATCTGCCAGGGGATTCCAATCAGATCAGCGTCAGCAAATTTCTTTCCAGGGCTCTCTATCCGATCATCATAAAGAACCTTTATCCCTTCTGTTTCTAAGATAGAATAAATTTCATCAGAAAGGCTACGCATAGCAAAATCTTCTGGGTTTATATTGATAAGAATTGTATCAAAAGGGGATAGGGCTGGAGGCCAGATGATTCCACGGTCATCGCAGTTTTGCTCAATGATTGTTGCCACTATCCTTGAGACGCCAATCCCATAACACCCCATAATAATAAAATGCTCTCTACCTGTTTCATCTAAGAAGACAAGGTTCATTGCCTGACTATACTTTGTTCCCAACTTAAAGGTATGACCAAGCTCTATGCCTCTCTTGGCTTCCAATCTTCCCTCACATCTTGGGCAGGGATCATCATTCTTTGCAATCTTTATATCAGCAAAGAAGCCTGGCTCAAAATCCCTTCCACAGGATACACCCAGAATATGTGTATCTATCTTATTTCCACCAACAACCAAATTCTTTCTTCCTTTAATTGAGTTGTCAGCAATCATTTTAAGTGGCAATCCTATTGGACCAGAAAAGCCAGCAGGAGCACCTGTAACTTCAGCGATCACCTCTTTTTTTGCCAATTTAAGCTCTTTGCATCCTAAAACCTTTTTAAGTTTCTTCTCTGATAACTCATCTGTGCCTAAAATGATTGCAGCCACAAATTCTGAATCTTGTTTGTAGATCAAGGTCTTTATCAACTGCTCCGGGTTCAGCTTTAAGAATCCAGAAACCTCTTTTACAGTTATAAGCCCTGGTGTATAAACCTCTTTTAACTCTCCATCATTAGGGTCTTCTATCTGTCTTACCCCAACCTCACATCTCTCTGAGTTAGCAGAGTATCCGCATTTTGGACAGACAAAGACTGTATCCTCTCCACTATCAGAAATGGCTATGAATTCATGGGAAAAACTGCCTCCAATAAGCCCAGCTTCTGCCTCAACTATGATATAAGAAAAGCCGCACCTATCAAATATCCTGCGGTATGCCTCAAAGAATCTTTTGTATGTTGTTTCAGCAGACTCCTCTGTAGCGTGAAAGGAATAGGCATCCTTCATCAAGAACTCCCTTCCTCTGATTATTCCAGCCCTTGGTCTTGGCTCATCCCTGAACTTTGTCTGAATCTGATAGAAGGCCAAAGGAAGCTTCTTGTAGGACGTCACCCTTCCTCTGACAATGTCACAGATTATCTCCTCGTGGGTTGGAGCAAGACTGAACTCTGTCCCTTTTCTATCCTTCACTCTGAACATATCATCTCCATATTCTGTCCATCTTCCTGTCTCTTTCCATAAAGAAGAAGGGGTGAGTGTTGGCATGAGGAGTTCAATCGCACCAATCCTGTCCATCTCTTCTTTGAGGATATTTTCTACCTTGCGCAAGACTAAAAGCCCAATAGGCAAGAAGGAATAGATGCCAGAAGAGGTCATATCTATAAGCCCTGCCTTCTGCATCAACTTATGAGAAATGGTCTCATGTTCTTTTGGGTCAGAGATTAAGGTGGGAAGGAAATATTCTGTGAGTCTCATTACTACAAAGTATATATCACGCTTTATAGATATGTCAATTGTCTATGTGATGCAACTAAAAGGTCTATTTGAACCTGATTACCTCTGGGCCAGAGAGGAGCTTCTCCTTTGAAAAGATGAGAGTATTTGGATTGAAAGCGGAAAGCTCATAATCTTTGGACATCTTAAGGGCATCCTTTGGGCAGGCTTCGACACAAAGCCCGCAGAAAATACATCTTTTTAGATTAAGTTCATAGGTAAGAACCCTCTTTTGATGTTTTTCATCGGAAAATGCCGTTATTTTAATGACATTTGATGGACAACATCTGGCACAGAGGCAACAAGCCACACACTCTTCCAGATTACCTTCATTAAGGACAAAGCGATGGCTACCCCTGAATCTATCTGGTAGCTCTCTCCTCTCGGTTGGATATTGAATAGTAACAGCCTTTGTCCATAGGTGAAAAAATGTGATACAAAGACCCCTGGCAAGTTCAAATATTGTCTTCATATTAAAATTATAGAGAAAAGCCCTTTTTTATGCAAGGGTTTTCTGGTTAGATAACAAAAATTTCTTGCAAGGAGCAAATGAATATCGTATACTAATATTTCTTTGCTTCGCAAAGAAATATACGAAGGAGGAAGATATGGAAGATATTTTTGAAAGGGTAAAGAAGATTGTGATAGAGCAACTTGGAGTGAATGAGTCTCAAATTACAGAGGATGCTTCATATATTGATGACCTTGGTGCAGACTCGTTAGACACAGTTGAATTGGTCATGGCTCTGGAAGAGGAATTCGGCGTAGAGATTCCTGATGAGGATGCAGAGAAGATTACCACTGTTAGTCAAACTGTAGCCTATATTAAAGAAAAGACTTGAATAGAAGGGTTGTCGTTACAGGGGTAGGGGTTCTTACCTGCCTTGGAGATAATAAAGAGGATTTTGGGAAGGCGCTCTTTGCTGGAAAGTCTGGGATAACGGGAATTACAAAGTTTGATGCTTCTTCTTATTCAAGCAGAATAGGAAGTGAGATTTATAACTTCCAGAGCGACGTCTTTGGCGAAAAGGAGAAGAAGAGATACAGCCTCTTTGTTCAATATGCGCTCTATGCTGCTAATCAGGCTATAAAGGATTCAGGGCTTTGCCTTGAAAAAATAGAACCAAAAAGGATAGGTGTTCTTGTAGGCTCTGGGATTGGAGGGATTGATACATTAGAAAAGGAATACCATACTCTTGTGTCAAAGGGGCCAGGTCGGATTTCTCCATATCTTATTCCGATGATAATTATTGATATGGCTGCAGGGGTGATTGCCATTCACTTTGGGTTAAAGGGACACAACGAGGCTGTAGCAACAGCCTGTGCTACATCTAACCATGCCATCGGTGGCGCCTTTCGTGTAATCCAGAGGGGAGATGCTGATGTTATGGTCGCAGGTGGCACAGAAGCAGCCTTAACACCCCTTGGATTGGCTGGATTTTGTTCCGTAAAAGCATTGTCCTTAAGAAATGATGAGCCACAAAGGGCTTCCAGGCCATTTGACAGGCAAAGAGATGGCTTTGTTATGGGAGATGGCGCCGGAATACTCAT
>JAGUXG010000122.1 GCA_020061965.1 bacterium | reverse complement strand
TTTTGCAAAAGCACTTTTTCTTCTTTTTTCAGGGTTATATCAGCAGAAAGAAATATCTCTTTCTCAGTAACTATAAAATTATTTGTCCATGAGACTGCTTCTTTTCTGTAATCTACAATCTCTCCTTCAATAATATAATCGGCACACATTTGGGTTCTCACTCCATATTTTTCCATCTCATAGATCAGAGCTTTTGTCAAAGCCTCTCTTATCCCTGGTTCTGTTGTCTTATTTGCAAAAGGTAGGACACAAACGGTCTTTTCAGAAAGATTTGGAGTAAACCCTGCACACCCTGCAAGAAAAATTCCAAAAATAAGGATTCTCTTCATAATTGATCAGAAATTCCCAGCATCTCTTTAGCTAATCTAAAATAGGAGATAGTGCCTTTTCCGCTTTTGTCGTATAGAATCGCTGGTTTTCCAAAAGAAGGAGCTTCTGCCAGCTTCACATTGTTTGGGATTACTGCCTGATAGACCTTCTCCTTAAAATGATTCTTTACCTCAAGATAAATTTCTGAAGACAATTTTACCCTTAAATCATACATAGTCATCAACACACCCTCTAATGATAAACTGGGATTCAGCTTTCTTTTGACAAGGCGAATGGCATTCAAGAGCTCTGACAGTCCTTCAAGGGCATAGTATGAAACTGAGACCGGAATGATGACAGTCTCTGCGGCAACAAGGCCATTAAGTGTAAGAACGCCAAGTGCCGGCGGTGGGTCAATAAAGATATAGTCATATCCAGAAAGAGTTGCAAGTTTTTCTTTAAGCCTTGTCTCCCTATCCTTAAAACCCACAAGCTCAATCCGAGCACCAGCTAAGTGTGGACTTGCTGGTATAAGTTTAAGATTTGGAATAGAGGTAGGTTTTATTGCCTCTTCTGGTTGCACCTCATTCATCAATAAATGATATATATTGGGCGATACCTTTCTTTTGTCAAATCCAAGACTTGAGGTAAGGTTTGACTGCGGATCAAGGTCAAGAGCCAGAACCTTTTTACCAAGGAGAGCTAATGAGGCAGCTAAATTGACTACTGTTGTTGTTTTTCCTACACCACCTTTTTGATTGGCAACGATTATCTTTTTCATAAAAATAGCAATCAGCGTTCAGCAGTCAGAAAATAGCAGTCAACCATCAGCCGTCAGTTATACTCAAGAAACACGAGGTTTACCGAAAAAATATGTGATAAAGTGGTCTAGGATTCAAGGGGGGACAGTCTTTCAAGGATTTAATAATTTCGCTTTCACTCAACTCCTAGACCACTTGAACCCTTTTTAAGCTTAAATTTTTGCTAGACCTGATCTCTTCTCGGTATAATAAAAGCTAAATGCTGGTGGCTATTTTAGCGCCAACGGGAATCGAACCCGTGCTTCTGGATTGAGAGCCCAGTGTCCTAACCCCTAGACGATGGCGCCATAAATCTATTTGTTCAATTGTTACTTGTATACTTTACTTTAAATCTCATTTTTTAGCAAATAAAATTTTAGACTCCTTTCTCTTTCTCCCATAGTTTAGTATATTTGACAAAGATATAGAAGGAAGAGAGGACAGCCAGAATAAAGCCATGAATTCCGTCTAAAAATCCACGCTTGGCAACATACATCTTCAAAAAGAAGAGTATGGGTCGCAAGAATAGGTCAAAGAAGGAAGCCCTTTTTCTATGGACATAAAGCTCTTTGGAGGCCAGGCTTGTATATTTGCAGAATTTATCAAGGTAATGATCCAATGTATCGTCAGTATGATGGAGCAGCGGGTTTTTTAGATAGCCTGCCTTGCTGCTTAGCTCAACATACTCGTGCACCTCTTTCTCAGCAAATCTTGCCTTACCTGCCTGAAAGAGTCTTAAGACATAGCCTGGATACCAACCACCATATTTTATCCACCTATCTAAAAAATATGCCTTTCTCGCAATCTTATATCCAGAAAAGGAGGGGCTCACAAGTCTTTCTTGAATCTCTTTGGCTAACTCTGGCGTAACCCGTTCATCTGCGTCAATGGAGAGAATCCAGTCTCCAGTCGCTTTGCTTAAAGCATAGTTCTTCTGTCTTCCATACCCTTGCCATTTTTGAGAATATGTCTTTGCCCCAAGCTCTTCTGCTATCTGGACAGTCTTATCCTGACTTTCGGAGTCAACCACGATAATTTCATCTGCCCATTTGAGACCCTCCAAGCAGTCCCTTATATTCTTCTCTTCATTATAGGTGATGATTATAGCGGATATGATCATTCCTACACTATGATGACCTCTTCGGTAAGATTGATCTTATGAAGAGCATACACCTTTTCCCTGATAATATTGATCAGTTGGAAGACATCCACAGCCCTGGCATTGCCCATATTTTCAATAAAGTTCTTGTGTTTCTCCGAGATGCGGGCATCTCCTACCCTGAATCCTGAAAGGCCTGTTTTTTCAATAAGCTCTCCAGCACTAATCCCTGCTGGATTCTTAAAGATACAGCCAGCAGTCTTCTTGCCTATAGGTTGAGATAAAGACCTTTTCTCTAATATCTGCTTCCTTTGCTCTTCCATCCTCCAACTAACATTGGGTTTTAAGAAGAAGTCTCCTTGGAGAATTATCTTATCTCGCAGGTTGCTATTCCTGTATAAAAATTTTGGCTCTTTTATCACCTGCTCTTCTCCATCCTTTGTAAGGATATTAACAACAGTCAAATGGTCTGATATTTGTGAGGAGAAGGCGCCGGCATTTCCTACAATCGCTCCACCTACTGTTCCTGGAATGCCTGAGAGATTCTCCAGGCCAGAAAGCCCAAAGGATATAGCTGTTTGGATAAGACTTGAAAGAAGGGCTCCTCCTCCAGCAGAAAGAATATTCTCTCTCCTCTCAATATTTCTGAAACCACCAGAGAGCTTGATGACTAATCCAGCATAGCCAGAGTCTTTGACGATAATATTTGTTCCTCCACCAAGGATAAAGATAGGAAGTTTTTTTGTCCTGGCAAAAACCAATGCCTCTCGAAGCTCACCAATATCTCCTGGCTCACAAAAGTATCTTGCTCGGCCTCCAATCTTTATAGATGTAAAGATAGAAAGCAGGATATTTTCTTTTATCTCCATTAGAGTATCTTATAATCCTCAGAATGAGGGTTCATCAAAAGTTCTTTGACCATCTTTTGGACAAGGACAATCCTGCTTTCTTTGTCCTCCGCAACAGTAATCTGCCATAGGACTCCACAAAGTAGATCTTCTACGCTATACCCAAAGGACTTCAAGCTATCCAAAAGCACCTTTTTCCTTCCCTCCTCTCTATACCACACCAAGACCTCTTCAAATTTCCTAGTTCCTATTTCAGATTTCCGATTTTTAATATAGTATGTATGTTTATTTGGGTTGACAAAGAGAGGTGTCTTTTCGGCAAGGTTTCTGACTATATCCTCTGCCTCTTCTTTTGTCTGGCAAGAGAGGTTGAAGAGATAATAGTCCTGCCTAAGGATATCGATAAGCTCTTTATACCCCATCTCCCAGAAGGTCTGCTTTGCTGTAAGCGCAGAGAGATCATAGGTTTTAAGTTGAACACAAAGCTCTATCTGCCACATTTTTCAAGATATTACTGATTTTTTATTTGCATAAAGTCTAAAGAGGGTGTTAAAATTTACTATAGGCGGCCGTAATTTAGTGGTAGAATGCAAGCTTCCCAAGCTTGACGTCGTGGGTTCGAGTCCCATCGGCCGCTCTTCACTCCTTACCAATTGTGCCGAAGGGGGGAGTCGAACCCCCATGAGGCAAGCCTCGCTGGATTTTGAGTCCAGTGCGTCTACCAATTACGCCACTTCGGCAGGGCTTATTTACACCATCTATAAATACAAAATTAGATAGTTAATGAATTACCTGCCCATTGATAAGACTTCTTGGTAGGACCGCAAGAGGTTATTTCTAATTGCCATAACAAAGTTTAGAGCCAGTTCTGCCTCCCTGAAAGCAATCATTGCCTCGTGCAGATTCTCTATCTGGCCTGTAACAAGTTGTTGTGAAAGGAGGTCTGCTTTGTTCTGAAGTTCATTGGTTTTGGAAAGCCCAGAGAGCATCATTTCATAAAATGTACCTTCCTCCTTTTTCTCTAAAGATGGAGCTTTAGTTGTTACTTGTGGTCTTGGCATCAAAGAAAATAAGTCTATTCCTTCCATATTGTCTCCTGTCTCATAAGTATATTCAAATAATTAGAGAATTTCCATCTATATTTCCAGTGCCTTCATCATCATCTGCTTGGCAGCTTTAATAGCTGTGGCATTTGCTTCATAAGCCCGAGAGGCGGTTATTAAGTCAACCATCTCTGTAGCTAAGTTTATATTTGGAAAGGCAACATAGCCATCTTTATTTGCATCCGGGTGTTCCGGAAGGTATTCAAGCCTTGGTGCAGAACTATCCTCCTCTATCCGCAATACCCTGACGCCCTCACCTATCTCCGAAAATCTATCGGTGATAAATGGTAAATTATAGGTTGGCTGTGGCTTTCTTGGAGTGAATATGGGTATCTGCTTCTTGTATGGGCCGCCCTCTTGAGTTCTGGTTGTATTGATATTAGCAATATTATTGGCAATAGTATCCATTCGCAGCTTCTCTGCTGACATACCAGAAGCTGATGTATTCATACCCTTAAAGAGTGCATCTCCTAACATTATTTACCACCTCCTTGAATGGCACTGTTGAGCAGCCTGAACCCTGAGCCCATCCTTCCGGCTATGGCATTATAATATAATGTGTTCTTTTCTAAATCTGCCATCTCCTGGTTCAGGTCAACATTATTTAAGTCGTTTCTGTATATTGTATCGTTTTCTATGACAACCTTTGGTTGTGTTTCATCCCTCTTTCCACCAAAGGGAATATGCTTTGGATGCAGGAGCTTTGCCTCTAATC
This sequence comes from bacterium, assembly GCA_020061965.1. Taxonomy (GTDB): domain Bacteria; phylum UBA9089; class UBA9088; order UBA9088; family JAGUXG01; genus JAGUXG01. The sequence goes on along the minus strand of JAGUXG010000122.1, from coordinate 483 downwards.
CCTTGCCAGATGCCTTAGAAAGCTCATCAGAGAAGAGGACAGATGATCTCTTGAAGCCTGGAGTATTTATATTGGCAATGTTGTTAGAGATGACCTCGTGCCTTAAGTTCGCTGTATCTAACCCCCTCTTCATAAGCTCGATTGATTTTATCGCTACAGAGTCTTTGAACATTTCATTATATATATCGGCATTTTTAGAAAATTCCTTAACTATTTTTTTAAGATATTTTTTTGCGACTTAGCAAAAATTCATGACAGAACTTTCCCAACCTTACAAAAAGGGTTATTATAGTTCAAAATTATAGCAATAATTAGGTAGATTTCTCCTTTTCATATCTTCATCATATTATTATTGTTGTCAATCTATCTTTGTCTATTATCTCTTTTTATACTCAAGAAACACAGGTTTGCGAAAAATTTTTGCCAATAATCTGGAAATTTTCAGTAAGCAGGGTGGATAATTCCTCTTTGTAAAGATGAAGA
>JAGUXG010000196.1 GCA_020061965.1 bacterium | reverse complement strand
TTAAAGATACTAAAATATTGGTAAGCATTCAGCCATCAGATGTCATCAGTAGTTAGTTAATAAAAGTGATGCCTGAATACTTACCAAACAATGATAAAATCACATCTATATTTGTCTATATTCTTTGTTTCTCTTGTTTGTGCCCTTGTCACCACGCCCATAATACGAAAACTTGCCTTAAAATGGGGTGTGGTTGACCGTCCTTCAGCCAGAAAGATACATATTGAGCCAATACCGCTCTTTGGAGGTCTGTCTATAGCCTTTGCTTTTCTACTTGTCTTCTCTTTATTTGGTTCATTCCAGATGGAGCTACTCGCTGTCTTATTTGCCTCTCTTATTATCATTGCCGTAGGGATATGGGACGACATAAAAACTATCTCTCCATTCTTAAAGCTCTCTAGTCAGATTTTAGCCTGTTGGTTAGTCATCATCTTTGGCACGAAGGTATCCTTTACAAACAATCCAGATATTGATGTCCCCATCACATTTTTATGGGTTGTAGGCATCACCAATGCCTTTAATCTTTTAGATAATATGGATGGTTTATCTGTTGGAATTGCAGGGATTGCCTCCTCTTTCTTCCTTATCCTTTCTGCAATGAATGGACAGTTTTTGGTAGCCTCCTTGTCCGCTGCTCTGGCTGGAAGCTGTTTTGGGTTTCTGCGGTATAATTTCAAACCTGCCCAAATATTTATGGGAGATACAGGAAGTATGTTTCTTGGATTTCTTCTCGCTGTTATTGGATTAAAACTCAGATTTACGAATACATCTGCCTTGACCTTTGCTATTCCTATTGTTGTCTTGGCTCTGCCTATATTTGATACAACATTAGTCATAATCTCAAGGATGATGCGTGGTGCTAAGGTGAGTGAAGGCGGAAAGGACCATACATCACATAGGCTCGTAAAAATTGGATTATCTCAGGGAAAGGCTGTTCTCCTTCTCTATATTATTGGTGCTATTTTAGGCCTTTGTGGAGTTGTCTTAAGTCTCCTGTCAACCTTTTTATCTTATTGTTTGCTGGGCATTCTTCTTCTGCTTATGATTGTTGGCCTGGTCTTGTTTGAAAAAGTAAAGGTATGAAGAAGAAGAAACGACAAACTCAGAGAACGTGGTATAAAGAATGGCTTATTATTACACCGCTCCTTTTAGCCGCTCTTATCTTTCGTATAATCTATCTTGTCCAAGGCGAGACAAACGACCCAACATTCTGGCATCCAGGAGCAGGAACAGATATGTTCACTTACGACAGCCAGGCACAGAATATCCTGAAAGGAATCCATCCTGCACCTTACTACTATGGTCCACTTTACTCCTATTTTCTTTCTACAATCTACTTTGTCTTTGGACACAACCTGTATATCGCTCGGTTTGTCCAACACATTTTTGGGGTATTCACCTGCTTTTTTATCTATCTTATCGCCAAGAGATGTTTTGGAAACCATGTAGGTTATATCAGCCTTTTTATCTCTTGTTTATATGATATGTTCATCCTCCATGAAGGGCTTCTGCTTATAGAATTCCTGTCAACATTCCTGAATGCCCTTCTTATACTTCTTCTCCTGCGAACAGAAGATACCTTCTCTTATAAAAGGTTTGCCCTGGCAGGCATTGTTATTGGTTTATCTGGCCTTGCCAGAACAAATATTTTATTGTTTGTTCCATTCATTTTAATTTGGATGTTAATGGGGTCAGGGGTCAGGGATTATAGGTCATGTCTAAAGAGATTTGGTCTTCTCTGTCTTGTAATCCTTCTTACTATCTCTCCTGCTACCTTAATGAACTATATCTATGCAAAAAGGTTTGTCTTGGTTTCAACCAATGGGCCCGTAAGCTTCTGGGTAGGAAATAACAAAAATGCTGATGGCACATATATGATGCCTCCAATGTCAGATAGATTAGCAAAAAGACTGAATGAGATAGGTGATAAGGCGTATATTGAGGATGCAATCAGGTTTATAAGAGAGGAACCAGGAAATTTCGCAAGGCTTACCTGGAGAAAGTTCCTTCTATTCTGGGGCTCCTTTGAAGTAGCAAACAATATGAATTATGAACAAATAAAAGGATGGTCCCCAATAATAAAGATGCCATTTTTTATAGGCTTTGGCACAGTGGTACCATTATCCTTGCTTGGGATGGTTTTATCTCTTAGAAATAGAAAAGGTCTGCTTCTTTATCTTTTCCTGCTCTCTTTTATGATAGGAATGGTAGCTTTCTTTGTTCTGGGAAGATACAGGATAGCAGGGCTACCTGCATTTATCCCTTTTGCTGGATTTAGCTTAGTCTTTTTATATGAGAGATTGAAAAAAAGGTCTTATAGACCTATTCTTTTCTCTTTTCTAATCCTTGTCCCCTCTATTCTTTTTGTCCACCAAAAGGGAATAGCAGATAGCCTTTTTCCTCTCCTTCATCCAGAGGGACTCTATCTCCAAGAAGGAAAAGGGTTAATTATAAGGGATACAACCTTAGAATGGAGCGGTGGAAATGCTGTTACCTTTGGAAAAGGCGGAGGCACAAAAAAAGAGCTCGTCTTAAAAGATGATCCCTCTTCTTATAAGAAGATCCTACTTTACTTTAAGTATGGCACAAGTGAGGCGTCAGGAAGATTGGCTGTGGATATAAATGAGAAGGCAAAGGGGTTTATTGACCTTAAGTTTACAGAAGGACTTGTAAAATACGCATCTTTGTCTCTTTCGCCCTCTCTGGTCCATAAAGGAAAAAATTCTTTCATCTTTACCATAGAAGGAGAGACTATCTTTGCCCTTCCTTATGACACATCTTACTCCTTTGGCAGGTCATTTGAGCTTAAAAATAACAGATGGGAGAGAATAAAAAAGGGAGAGTTTTTTGTCTGGTTTGAGATAGAAAAATGAAAAGATTTGATTCAATCGCTCATATTTATGATTCCGAGATTCCAGATCATATTCGGACCTATTTAGTCAGAAGGAAGACAGGGTTTATTTTAAGGAGGATAGAAAGCCTATCTAAACCTTCTGGTCTCGATGTAGGATGTGGAACAGGATGGCATATTAGGAGTTTTGCAGGGCATGGGTTTAAAATGACAGGTTTAGATAGCTCAAAGGATCAGGTAGCTAATGCCAAAGAAAACAATCAAAATAGCAATTCAAACCTGCTTGTTGGGGATGCTCTCAAGTGCCCTTTTTCTGATAATCAATTTGACTTCATCTATTCTATCAATGTGATGCACCACCTAAAGACTAAAGAAAACCAACTTGAGATGTTTGCTGAGATAGACAGGCTTCTAAAACACGAGGGTTACTTCTTCTTGCATGAGATAAATACTCTCAATCCCATTTTCAAATTTTATATGGACCATATCTTCCCAGTTCTTAATCGAATAGATGATGGAACAGAAGAATGGATAAGACCTGACAAGTTGACTGATATAGGGAATCTTTGCCTCCTTTCAACAGACTACTTTACCTTCTTGCCAAACTTTACTCCCAAGATATGCTTTGGGCCACTTAAGTTAGTCGAAAGGATATTAGAAGCAACGCCACTTAAAAGATTTAGTGCTCATTATATGGCTACCTTTCAGAAACAGAAACACTCAAGCCTCTGAAGTGAAATTGACTGATTCACTAATAAATTTCCAATTTCAAAGATGAAGATAGCAGTTCTTGGGGTAAATCATAAAAAAGCATCTACTGAGGTAAGGGAGAAGATAGCCATAACGCCGCATCTTCTGTCTTCTTACACAAAAAGGCTTAAAGAGCATTTTGAAGAGATTGTTGTTTTATCTACCTGCAACCGAACAGAGATCTATGTAGCCACAAAGATGGATAGTCTCTTAATAAAAGAGAGGTTGAAACAAGAAGTTGGACATAGTAAAATAGATCTGCCCTTTTATTTTTATACTGGCAAAGATGTGGCTTATCATCTCTTCAAGGTTGCCTCGGGCCTTGATTCTATGGTTTTGGGAGAGCATGAGATATTAGGACAGGCAAAGGATGCATATATATCTGCTGTAGAAGAGAATGCTTCTGGAAAGACCTTGAGCAGACTTTTTCATAATTCATTCAGGGTAGCAAGAAGGATACGAAGGGAGACTCTCATAACTTCTGGTTTATCCTCTGTGAGCTCTGTTGCCTGCAGGTTAGCAGAGGATATTCTGGGCAATTTAAGCACCAAAAAGATTTTGATTATAGGTGCAGGCAAGATAGGGAAGCGAACGATGAATTATTTGAGAAAAAGAGGGGCAGAGAATATCATTCTTTGTAATAGGACATATCAAAAAGCAGAGGAGCTTGCCAAAAGGCTTGGCGGAAAGCCAATAGAACTGGCCAACTTATGGGATGAGATGAAACTGGTAGACTTAGTCATCTCCTCAACGAATGCCCCACACTATGTGATAAAAAAAGAGAATATGGAGATGGTGATGGAGACCAGAAAAAGACCTATCCTACTTATTGATATTGCCCTTCCCAGAGATATAGAGCCTGCGGTAAGTAGTCTATTTAATCTTCATCTTTATAACCTTGATGACCTCCAAAGGGTAGTGGATGAAAATATTTCAAAGAGAAGAGGGGAAATAGGAAAGGCAGAGGCAATCATAAAAGAGGAGGTAGAAAAATTATAGCTTTGTTTTAATAAGGACAGTTACCGTTAAGATGCCTAACCAGGCGCGGCAGTTGGGCAAGTACGGCGCAACTTAAGCTTTATCGTTAGGATAATAGGAGAAGATACTTTTAGATTAGAGGTGGGAGGTTTCAAAGTGGATAAGAGACATACGGAGTATTTGGCTTGTTCTTGCAGAATAGAAAATATCCTAACCAAAACACACTCACTTTATCTCCACCTTACCATTAACAAGTCTGGCTTCTATGGTTTTATCAGTAGAAATGTGATGCTCAGCCTTTCCTACTACTACTTCTGTGCCAACATAAGCCTTCTTTTTGATGGAGATATAAGCACCCTGAATAATAGGCTTTGCAGAAAGCACTTTCAATGCCTCTATCTTCTCTTTTAATGAAGAAGAGAGCTTCTCTTGTCTCTCTAAGACTGTCTCTCTTCTTTCTGGCGAGAGATTCTTCAAACTTAGAGATGTCTCAGCCAGCTCATCCTTTTCCTTTGTAACCTCAGCAATTAGCCTCTCCATCTCATCTTTATCCTCTGGATTTATCCCAACCTCAAGCCTTGTCTTTATCCCAGCAGAAGAACCAGCCTCATCTGAGGTTATGGAAAGACTGCATCGAACCCTGCCACCCCGTATCTTTCTTGCAGAAAACCCCTCTGCTGAAACTTCAGATAGAACAACATCGCCAGTAATAGCTATCTTCTTTGCCGAAATATTAGAACCTTCAATAAAATTAGCTCTCACCTCCCCTGCCCTAACTTGAGCCTTCCTTATCCCTTTTATCACCTCTACCTTTCCTTTTGCCTCTATTCTTCCGCCATCTACAGCATCCCTGACTAAAATATCCTCTCCTGCCTTAACAGCAAATCCATCCAAGATAGAGCCTGTTATCAAAACAGTGCCTACAAAATCTATGTTTCCAGTTGCTGGACCTACATTGCCAATAACCTCATAGACAGGCTCAACACAAAGCTTCTCAGCAGATAAGATAACCTTGCCGTCTATATTGGCTATCAGGCTCTTTCCATCCTCTGAAATCTTGGTATTCTTTCCACAGGGTAAGACAATATCCTTTGTCAAAGGTGCTGAAATTGGCTCGCCGCTTATCTCCTGACCGGGTTTTCCTGGGACTGCTTCTATCTTGATAGCCAGAACATCCCCTTTTTTGACACTTGTCAAAGAGAGAATATTCTTAAAATCACACCTGCCATCTTCATTTATGACAGGCCCATGTTTTTCGGAAATCTTAACCTTATACTCAACAGTTGCATCTGTGCCAGGAGTAGGAAGAATTGGTTCAGCAACCACAATAGGCTCCTTAAATCTTCCAGAGGATAAAGCCTCTACAAGATTCTGCTTCTTAATTCCAGCCTTTATTCCCTGCTCATCCAAATATCTTGTTATCTCATCCATATCAATAAGCATGCCGCCTACCTTTGGAGGATAGAAGATAGCCTCAACATGCTTGGCGTGCCTCTTTATCCTAATTATGCTTGATACATCAGATAGATACTGTCTTGGCCCAATCTTGATAGCAGCCTGCTTTCTATGCTTTCCTTCCTCTATCTCTCTGAAGAATATTCTTATCGCCTCTCTGTTTATATCTATAAACTTTTCCTTAAGAATACCAGCCTCTACCTCAGCATACTCTACCCTTCTCCCTCCTCCATAAGGTGGATTTACGACTAAATATAAGCCTTCGGACCTGTTTTCAAAGGAGAAACTTCCATCCTTTTGCTCGCCATACTCCTCTCTCCACCCATCACTCCAGGGTCCAAACATCTTGGCTGGATATACCCGAAGCACTTTCAACTCCTTCTCATCCAAAACAAGAGAAAAATCAACCTCATTCTGACCAAGCTTTAAGAGAGCTGCCCCATCTATGAGACTGTCTACCAGGGTCTTTCTGGCCACAACAATTGAGTATGGCATCTCTACAGTAATATTAGGTTCTGGGTACTCTATCTGGGTTGGCTTCACCTCACATTGCTCATAATTTGCCGCAATGACCATCCCTTCGTATAATTTGAAGGTTGTGGCTACAAGTGGCTTTCTTATTTCAAGGGTCTTTCTGCCAATGGTTATCCTTGTTCCAGGAAATGTTGTTCCAGAGACAGAGAACCTTCCCTCCTCTGCTACCTTCACATCTGTATATATCCTTTCTGGATTTCCTATCTCCTCTGTCTCTATATCAACTCTGGCAAAAATAGTTCCTCCGCCCATTATCTTCTCTCCCTTTTTTATAGCAATAGGAAGATTAAAGATGGGTGGCGGAGGTATGCCTTTGCTCATAATTATTCCTTTTTTACCGGCAACAAAGATGCTGTTTGCCTCTACATCTGTATCTGTCATAGACTCTTTGACAATAAGATTCCCATCGGCTTTGACTCGGCTATGAATCAGACTATTTGTCACAATATCACCCTTAGCAGTCAAGATCACCTCATCATCCTCTTTTCCAAATACACCCTTATCTATAGATATGCTGCCCCCTGCTTCAATCTCAGAGCCTGCTTCTACCCTGCCTCCTATTTCTACATCTCTGGTAGCAGAGATAAGAATCCTCTCCTTCACATTTCCTGATATTCTAACCTTTCCAGAAAATACAAGATCCTCAGAAAGGTCACCTGATATTCTCATCAATTTTTCAACCTCACACCTATTTTCAGTCCAGATAGACTCACCATAGTTTACTGCATATAGAATCTTGTTATCAGAAGAAAAGATTACATTCCTGCCAGCAATCAGCTTAATATCATCCCCACTTAACCCAGGTATAGGATCTCCTTTTATATCTATGCCATCCTCTCCAAGCTTAGCCAGCTCCTTTATAGCCAATATCTGACCTGGAATCACCTCTAATTTATCCTCTGGCATGCTACCCTGTCCAAATTGATAGATAATCTTTGCAGACTCTCCCTTTATTGGCTCTTTCCCTCTGGCTATAAGGATTGGCTTGTTGTAGATCGGGTTTTTTAGCAAAGCCTTTATCCTTTTGATGAGCAACCCATAGGTTATCCCTTGTTGCCGAAGAAGATTTGCCACGACGAAACCTGGTATAGGTCTTGCCCTTGGCTTTGGTGTTGTTATGGTAAGATATGCTTCGAAGTCTGGAATGCCGCTTGCCTCTTTTATCTCTATCTCAAGCCTTCCATCTATCTCTGGAATATACTGTCTCTCAGCTATCTTGACTGGAATGGATTTCTGCTCAAGAATTGCCAGTGCTAAGACTTCTTCGTTTAACTTAGAGAACTCTTTTAAACTTTCTCTTATCTCTTCTTCTATCCTTTTCCCTTTTGGCCCAGGCGGTGTTATGGTGATAAATAAACCCTCCTCAAGGTTTTTAATAAGAAAACTACCATCTCTTTCCTCTTCTCTTCTTCTTTCTTCGTAAATCTTCTCGGCAAGTCTCTGCCATGGCCCTATCTTTCCTTTCTCAAAACAAAGATAAAACCCCTTCCCTTCAACATTGATGGGTATAAAATCAATCTCATCAGACCTCAGACCTCCGACTCCTAACTCTTCACTTTTCACTTGGACAAGAAATCCCGCTCCAGACTCAATATCAGAAGTCAATATAGACGGAGGCTCTGTTGGTGGTTGACCTCTATACTCAGGATGGGTCAAAGTTACCTTTCTCTCCTCATAAGGATCAATCTTCAGAGACTGCCTCTCTTCTTTGATACTTCCTGCATCAATCTGTTTGGTAACATTAAGTGTCTTTCCACCAATAACTATCTTTACCTTTGGGTAGATACAGGATGAGGAGGAGATTATTCCACCCCGCTCACACTGTACTTCTGTTGGTTCCATAGATATAGAACCTATTATTTCAGCATCTATTCTCTCTTTGGCATAAGCCTTTCCGCCTGTAAGCCCCTGCACTCCTTTGGTCATAGCAATAGGCAGGGTAAAGACTTGCGGCGGTGGAGTGCCTTTGGTCATAATCATTCCCTTTCTACCAACGACAATGACAGAGTTTGCTTGCGTGTTACAATTAGAAAGACCTGTTCTGATAAAAGCAGAGCCTCCAGCTTTCAGGGTAGAATAAGAAGCAGAGTTAGCTATGATGTCATAATTAGATGAGATTATAACCTCATTATCCTTCTCTCCCAGAATATCTCCCTCAAGTTCCACCCTGCCACGAACATTAATATCAGCACCCTTTCTAATCTCACCCTTCACATAGAGGTCTCCATCTGTCCTGACACTCACCTCAGGAAGGATAGAGCCTGAAACAAAAAGATTGCCATCAAAGGTTATATCCTCTGCCAGGTCTCCTTCTATCCGCAAACACCTTTGGACATCGCACCTGTTCTCTGTCCAGACAGCCTCGCCTTCACTTAGAGCATAAAGGATTGTGCCATCTCCTGAAAGATAGGTATTCCTTCCGGGTATTATTTTGATGTCATCGCCTGATATGGCCGGAATCTCTTCGGAAAATATAGATTTCCCAGACTCTCCCAGAGAAGGCATAGACTTTATGGCTAAAACTTGCCCTGGGATAACCTCCAGTCTATTTTCATGACCTGCCCCTTCCCTCTGGCCAAACTGGTAGATAAATTCTGCATCTTCACCCTTTGTTGGCTTTTTCCCCTTAGCTATAAGGATAGGCTTGTTGTAAACAGGTTTTTTCAGCAAAGCCTTTATCCTTTTGATTAGTAGCCCATAAGTTATACCCTTCTCTTTTAAGGCTTGGCCAACAATTCTTGGATGTATTGGCTGCCTGCCTCTCTTTGGTGTGGTGATAGTAAGATAGCATTCAAAGTTTGGAATCCCTTCTGCCTCCCGTATCTCAAATTCAAGCCTTCCATCTATCTCTGGAATATACTGTCTCTCTGCTATCTTTATAGGAGATGCTTTTTGTGCAGAAATAGCCCCTAAAAGGAGTTTCTCATCTATTTTAGAGAAGTGCTTTAATCTCTCTCGCAACCCTTTTTCTTCTAAAGGCTTCCCCCTCTCTCCTGGCGGGATTATGGTGATGAATAAACCTTCCTCTGAATTATCAATATAGAAGCTGGCTGGCCGTTCCTCCTCTCTCTTTTTTTCTACTTCAATCTTCTCCCTTATCAATTCCCAGGGACCCTTCTCTCCTTGTGGAAAGCAGAGATAAAAAACCTTTCCCTCAACATTGATGGGTATAAAATCAATCTCCTCAGACTTTAGACATCCGACTCCTAACCCTTCACTTTTCACTTGGACAAGAAATCCTGCTCCAGACTCAACATCCTTAGTCAATATAGATGGAGGCTCTGTTGGTAGAGTAGGTTTATGCTCAGGATATGTAAGAGCCACCTCCCTTTGTTCATAAGGGAATATCTGGAGAGATTGCTTCTCTTCCTTGACACTTGCTGAGTCAATCTGCTTGGTAACATCAAGCAGTTTTCCACCTATAGCAATCTTTACCTTTGGGTAGATACACCCTGTGGATGAGACAAGACCACCCTTTTCACATATTATCTCTGTTGGCTCTAATGAGACAGAGCCTATTATCTCAGCCTCTATCCTCTCCCTTGCCTCAGCTCTGCCTCCAAAAAGTCCCTGCACACCCTTGGTCATAGCAATAGGCAAAGAAAAGACTGCTGGTGGAATAGAACCCCTGGTCATTATTACACCTTTCCTACCTACAGCAATCACAGAGTCTGCAACAGTGTTGCAATGTGCCAATCCTGTGCTGATTAAACAAGAGCCTCCTGCCTTTAAGTTTGCATAAGAGGCAGAGTTTGCAATGATGTCGCATTTAGAATGGATTGTTATCTCGGTGCCTTGGTCTCCCAGAATATCTCCCTCTGTCTCTACCCTACCAGTAGCCGTAATATTGACACCCTTTTCAATATCCCCTTTCACATAGAGGTCACCCACAGAAAGCTTGATATTCCCTAATATCTTCCCGGAGACAATAACCCTTCCATCAAAAGATAGGTCCTGGGAAAGATCCCCATCTATTCGTAAAACCCTTTGGACATCACATCTATTCTCGGTCCAGTTTGCCTCGCCATAGTCTGTGGCGTATAAGACTCTGCCATCCTCTGAAAGATAGGTGTTCTCTCCAGCTGTTATGGAAAAGCTATCGCCCAAAATGCCTGGAATCTCTTCATTAAAGATAGATATTCCGGGATTTCCATGCTCAGGTAGAGATTTGACAGCTAAAATCTGACCAGGTATAACCTCTAATCTATCCTGAGGCTCGGTCTGATTCTCCGCCCGTATCCCAAATATATAACTGAATCTAGCTGGCCCACCCTTTGTCGGAAACAACGCCTTAGCCACCCTTATAGGAAGATTATATCTACCCTTCTTTATAGCAGATATAATGGCAGATTCATCTATCCCATAGGTTATCCCCTGGTCAGCTAAAGAAGAAAGCACATTCTTCAAGGTTGGAGGCTTTCCACCCCTCTTTGGAGCAGTAAGCCTGATTATTGCCTCTCTTCCTTTTGTCTCTTCCATTGCCTATATTATAAGGAATTGAGAGTTCAATGACAACTAAGATTGACAGAACAATTCTTTGTATATACCCATTGACAAACAACTGATTTTATGATAGGATATGTTATCTTTATGAAGAAGGTATCAGGTTTTATTGGGATTTTGTGGGTTTTTGCTATTGGTTTTACTCTTGGGGCTGCTCAGGCAAAGCAGAAAGAGATTATTTTAGCGACAACTACCAGCACTCAAGACTGCGGTCTTTTGGATCTTTTGATCCCTATTTTTGAAAAGAAGACAGGGTATTTTGTCAAGACAATCGCAGTAGGTTCTGGACAGGCTATGGCTATGGGGCAGAGGGGAGAAGCAGATGTGCTGCTTGTCCATTCACCTGAGTCTGAGGAGAGGTTTATGGCAGAAGGAAGCGGCATAAACAGGCGTCTTGTTATGCACAATGATTTTATCATTGTCGGCACTCCTGAGGATCCAGCAGGCATCAAAGGGATGAAGTCATCATCAGAGGCTTTCAGAAAGATTGCTGCCTTAGGTATCTACATCTCCCGTGGGGATAATTCAGGAACAGATGTCAAAGAAAGATCTATATGGAAGGCAGCCGGAATAAACCCACAAGGCCAGAGGTGGTATCAGCAGACAGGCCTTGGAATGGGTCAAACCCTTAATGTTGCTGCAGAGAAGAGAGCCTATACCCTGACTGATCGTGGCACCTATCTGACACTGCAAAAGCATCTTGGTCTATCTATATTGGTTGAAGGAGATGCTGCACTTGCCAATACATATCGCATCATTGAGGTAAATCCTGATAAATGGCAAAAGGTAAATGCTCAAGGTGCAAAGGCCTTCTCAGATTTTATGGTCTCCAAAAAGATACAAAAGATTATTAAAGATTTCGGGAAAGATAGGTATGGCTCTCCACTCTTCTTCCCGGATGCTTTCAAAGATGAAAAATTGAAGATGAAAAATTAAAAATTATGCCCAAAAGCAACAGGTCTAACGAAGATCTTTGTTGTAGGTTGTAAGTTGTAGGTTGAAGAAGTAGAACAAATAACATACAACTTACAACATCCTAAACTTACAACCTCGCTCTCTTTGTAAACCTGATTTACTTGGGTATATTTCACTTTTGACTTTTCTTGGTTAAACAATGGAGATAATCTTTGAAGGGATAAAACAAGCCTTCTTACTGTTAGTTTATGGTGACCATGAGATTTGGCAGATAACATGGCTTTCTCTGGTGGTCTCCGGTATCGCTACATTACTCAGTCTCTGCATTGGTATTCCGCTTGGTAGCTTCCTTGGTTTAAGTAGGTTTACTGGTAGAAATTTATTAGTCAGCCTTATCAATACTGGCATGGGTAGCCCTCCAGTGGTTATTGGTCTTATTGTCTCTATATCTCTCTGGCGTAATGGTCCATTAGGTTTCTTACATATTCTCTATACACCGATAGCTATGATCATTGCCCAGATAATTATCTCTCTGCCTATTATTACAAGTTTTACCCTGACAGCTATCCAACAACTTGACCCGAAGTTGCGGCTTCAGATATTAGCCTTGGGTGCTTCGCGGGTGCAAATGATCTGGTTGCTTATGAATGAGGCACGATTACCTTTGTTGGCTGCAATCATGGCTGGGTTCGGGGCTGTCATCTCTGAGGTTGGTGCTTCAATAATGGTTGGTGGCAATATCAGCGGACATACGAGGGTGCTGACAACAGCAATCGTAGGAGAGAATAGCAAGGGAAATTTCTCTTTGGCTATTGCTCTCAGTCTCATTCTGATGGTGCTGGTTTATATGGTCAATTTTATCTTAACGATGATTCAGCAAAGGACTAAACTACGGTGAAGGAAGATATTATCTTAGAAGCAAAAGAGCTTTCTGTAGTCCTTGGTGGACATCAGGTGCTCCAGATACCATTTCTGGCAGTGTCATCTGGTGAGGTGTTAGCAGTTATTGGGCCTAATGGTGCTGGAAAGACGACTCTATTGCTTTCTTTAGCCCTACTATTAAAACTAGATAAAGGCAAAATTCTTTATCAGGGTAAAGAGATAACAGATGGCGAAAGATTGAGACTGCGCCGCAAGTTTGCGGTTGTCTTTCAAGAACCGCTTCTGCTCAGTGGCAGTGTCTGGGAGAATGTTACTCTCGGAATGAGGTTGCGTGGAGTTGAAAAAGAGACAATAAGAGCAAGGGCTGATAGATGGTTAGAATCTTTTGATATTGCTCATCTTGCCAAAAGACAGGCAAAGAGACTCTCAGGAGGTGAGGCAAAGCGTGTCAGTCTGGCACAGGCTTTTGCACTCCAGCCAGAGATTCTGTTTCTTGATGAACCGTTTGTCGGTTTAGATACACCCACTCATCAGGCGATAATAGATGATTTCAGCCGTGTCCTACAGAGAGAGAAGGTTACGACAGTGATGGTTATGCACGACCATGATGAAGTGTTGGCTTTAGCCAGCCGGGTTGCTGTCATGCTAAATGGCAGTATTCGTCAAGTCAGTAGCGCCCAGACAGTCTTTTCTTCTCCAGTTGATGAGGAAGTCGCGAGTTTTATCAGGGCAGGCAATATCTTGTTTGGCACTGTCATTTCCCAGAATAATGGTTTAGCTCAGGTTAAAGTTAATGAGCAGCTGATCGAAGCTGTAACTGATCTTGCCTGTGGGACTCCAGTTATAATCTATCTAAGTTATGATGCGGTAACTATCTCTGTGGCTGCCAGGCAGCCCAGTAGTGCTCGCAACTATTTCTCTGGTAAAATTAAACGCATTATGACTAATGGCCAATTGGCAAAGATTGAGATAGATTGCGGATTCCCACTGATAGCTATGGTCACCAGAATCTCTGTCCAAGAACTTGAAATGGCACAGGGTAAAAGTGTCAATGCCTCTTTCAAATCCACAGCCATTCACCTGATTAAAAGATGAAGTGGTTATTGCTGTTATCTCTTGTCTTGGTAGGATGCACAAAAGAAGAGAAGAAGGTGCAAGTCTCTCCTCCAGGATTTTCTAAGACCGTTCTCACCTCATCCAAGGGAGGCGAGAAGGTATGGAAGCTCATCTGTGATAATGTCCAGATAGATGGGAAAAAGACCAATCTAACAAAGCTGACACTCATCCTTTATAAAGACAAAAGGACGAGTAAGATTACTGCGGATAACGGCATCTTAGACCAGAATAATGAGACGATTGAGTTGTTTGGCAATGTTGAGGTCTCAGAAGATGCAGAAAAGATTAAACTTCAAACAGAGAGGCTCACTTGGAATGGGAAGGAAAAAAGGCTTACAACTGAAAGCGAGATTACCCTGCAAAAAGAGGGGATCATATTATCTGGAAGAGGCTTTGTAGCAGATGCAGACTTTTCCTCTATGAAGATAACAGATGGGGTCAGGGTAAAATTCAAATAGACGGAAGATATGATTTATGGGTATAATTCCCTAAAAAGGAGAGGTGCCAGAGTGGTCGATCGGGGCTGCCTGCTAAGCAGTTGTACAGGTTGCTCTTGTACCCTGGGTTCGAATCCCAGCCTCTCCGTATGAATTTAGCAATAAAATAGGTAGGGGATTCGAAGCCGAAGTGAACGCCGAGCAAGTGCGAGGCATACCTTGATAGTATAGGAATTTGCTCTGCAAGTCTTGTAATGGCAGGGGTTATTTAGTCTAAAAAAATTGTTGTCTTGGGGTCT
>JAGUXG010000241.1 GCA_020061965.1 bacterium | reverse complement strand
TAAGACTATTGGTCGAGAAAAACAGCAGATTTTGCTCAAGTTTTGCAAATTCCTATTTTCCTTTCAATTTGTTAAACCTTATCAAAGGGTACGGAAAATGGGAAATTTGCCAAAGTTCAGTTATTATTTGATTAGACAAAAGATCTCCTCCAGGGGGTCATGATGTACTATGGATGTCCTTAAACAGAAAAAATTTTCCTTGCTAAAATATACTTCTTCATCTATAATAACTGCCTATGTCACGGATTGGAAAAAAACCTATTTCTATTGCAAATGGCGTGAAGGTAAAAGTAGAAGACGGCAAAGTTGAGGTGTCTGGGCCTCTGGGCGTTCTCTCTCAACCTTTGCATCAAAAGATTGGAGTAGAAATAATAGATAGCGTAATAACTGTCCATAGATTTGCTGAAGATAAACTCTCTCGCTGCCTACATGGTCTTTTCAGAAGCCTCATCAATAATATGGTGATTGGTGTGAGTCAAGGATATGAAAAGGTTCTTATCCTTACTGGTGTAGGCTGGAGGGCTCAAATAAAGGGAAAAGACCTTGAGCTTAATGTTGGCTATTCCCATCCAGTCATATTCTCTCCAAAAGAAGGAATTGTTATCTCTTGCGAGAAGGATAGGATAAAGATTGCTGGGATTGACAAACAGCTTGTTGGAGAGACATCTGCCCAGATTAGAGAGATACGAAAGGTTGAACCGTATAAAGGCAAAGGCTTAAGATATGCTGATGAGTATGTCCGAAGAAAGGTAGGAAAAGCAGGTGCAAAATAATGAAAGAGAAGGATAAGATAGAAAAAAGGGAGAAGAGAAGGCAAAGGACAAGAAAAAAGGTCTATGGAACTGGCGATAGACTAAGGCTTTCTGCTCATAGAAGTGTAAAACATATTTACGCTCAAGTGATTGATGATGATAGGGGTCATACCATAGCTACCAGTTCATCTTTAGATAAAGAGATAAGAAGCGTAAATTCTCCAAAAAAGGAAGAGGCAAAGAAGGTAGGAGAACTTTTAGCCAAAAGGGCGAAAGAAAAAGGGGTAGAAAAAGTCGTCTTTGATAAAGGTTCTCATCCTTTTTCTGGCAGGATAAAAGAGTTAGCCATAGGCGCAAGAGAAGGAGGACTTATATTTTAATATGGAAGAGATTAATTTGACAGAAGAGACGTCTTTATCTGAAAAAGTGCTTTCAATCAGAAGGGTGACAAAGGTTGTCAAGGGTGGAAAGAAGATGCATTTTTCTGCCCTTGTTATTGTGGGAAATGGAGCTGGTATGTGTGGCATTGGTATGGGAAAGGCAAATGAGGTTCCTAAGGCAATAAAGAAGGCAATATTCAGGGCACAAAAGCAAATGATAAAAATACCGCTTGCTGGGCAGACCCTCCTCTATGATGTGAGAGTTAAGAAAGGGGCAAGTATTATGATGCTCAAGCCTGCTTCTCCTGGAACAGGAATTATAGGCGGAGGAAGTGTTAGGGCTGTCTTAGAAGCGCTCGGTGTCCGGGATGCTATCACTAAGTCTATGAAGAGTAATAATCCTATAAATGTAGTCAAGGCAACAATGGAAGGGCTAAAGATAATGAAGGCAATTTATGAAAGAAATACAATGAGAAAAGATGCAGAAGAAGCAGTGACATGAAAATCGGAGTGTTGATCTCTGGAAGGGGATCAAACCTTGCTGCTATAATTTCCGCTATTCAAAGAGATAAAATTCCTGCCAAAATCTCCTGCGTTATAAGCAACAAAGCCTCTGCAAAAGGGTTAGAAATAGCATCTAATCATAAAATACCAGCAATATTTATAGATCCAAAAGGCCTAAGCCGAGAAGAGTATGATCGTCTTCTTGTAACTGAGCTAAAAGATAGAGGGGTAGAGTTGGTCTGCCTGGCTGGGTTTATGAGGATAATCTCTCATTATTTTGTGAGAAGCTTTCCAGATAGAATTATGAACATCCATCCGGCTCTTCTTCCTTCATTTACTGGACTTGCTGCACAAAAACAGGCTCTGGATTACGGCGTAAAAGTTTCTGGATGCACTGTCCATTTTGTAGATGAAGGATGTGACACAGGACCTATTATTCTTCAAAAAGCAGTACCTATATTAGAGGATGACACAGAGGAGAGCTTATCTAAAAGAATTCTGACTGAAGAATATAAGCTCTATTCAGAAGCCATATCCTTATTCTGTCAAGGAAGACTAAAGGTAGAGGGAAGAAGGGTGAGAATTACTTAAAGACTGGACTTTGGCAAATTTGCAAAACTTGGGCAAAATCTGCTGTTTTTCTTGACCAATCGCTTTAAGTTCAAATGTCAAAATCCAAATGTCAAATCAATGTCAAATGCCTAAATATCAAAGGGTTTTAGTTATTTAGGCTTTGGATTTCATTTGACATTTAAGCTTTAAAATTTGGATTTTTGCCAAAGTTGAGATATCTTGTTAGCACTTTTCTAACTTCTTTCATTTTACATTTCTCATTTTACAGTACCAATTTTACAGTTCTTTACCTTTTCGTTTGGTTATTGAGATTTGGTTATTGGTCATTGTTTGGTTATTGTTTCTTGTATCTTGGTTATTTTTCAAATTCCTATTTT
>JAGUXG010000212.1 GCA_020061965.1 bacterium | reverse complement strand
CTTCCTGGACAAAAGAGACCGATGGTAAGATAGTTGGGGAGAGGGTTGTTCCTATAGAAAGGGTGGGTCTATACATCCCTGGAGGAAACTTTCCACTCATATCTACGCTTTTGATGACAGCTATCCCGGCTCAGGTAGCAGGTGTAAGAGAAATAGCTATCTGCTCGCCGCCACCAATAAATCAATATATTCTTGGTACTTGCTCTCTATTGGGTATTGAAGAGGTATATCAGATGGGAGGTGCTCAGGCTATAGCTGGCTTTGCTTATGGCACAGAGAGCATGAAAAGGGTGGATATGATTGCAGGCCCTGGAAATATCTATGTTGCCTTAGCAAAGAAGCAGGTCTATGGAGATGTGGGTATAGACCTCCTGGCAGGTCCATCTGAGGTCATTGTGATAGCAGATTCACAGGCAGACCATAATCTTGTCGCCAATGAACTTCTTGCCCAATCCGAGCATGGAAAGGGTTATCTTAGCCTTCTTATCACAGATAGTATAAGATTAGCAAAGGATGTTAAGGAACTTACCAAAGAACTGACAGGTGGGTTGATAATTTTGGTAGAAGATATGGATTCTGGGGTAGAATTGGTAAATGCCATTGCCCCAGAGCATCTTGTAATATACACAGAAGATCATACAGAGTTGAAGGATAAGATAAAGAATGCAGGGGCTGTCTTTTTCTCTACGCCTGTAGCTACCGGTGATTACATCGCAGGTCCATCCCATACCCTTCCCACAGGAATGTCAGCCAGATCTTCCTCTGGGCTTTCAGCAAACACCTTTCAGAAAAAAATCTCCATAATCTCATATACAAAGGAAGCACTTACAAGAGAATCTGAACCACTTTTCAGAATAGCAGAGCTTGAAGGGCTTTTTCAGCATAGAAAAAGTGTGGAATATAAAATAAAAAAAGGTTGACGGAAAGAAAGAAGGCTCATACAATATGCAAAAAGTTATAACTTATAGCTTACAGCTTAAAAAAGGAGGTGAGGATAATGGCTTATGTAATCACAGAAGAATGCACTGCTTGTGGCGTTTGCTCTGAAGAATGCCCAGCAGAGGCTATTACTGAAAAAGAGGATACCTATTGGATCAATGCTGATGATTGCACAAATTGTGGCACCTGTGCTGAGGTTTGTCCTGTAGGTGCAATTATTGAGGAAGAGTAAATGAAGAATGTTTTGATCATTGGGGGTGGCAGGAGGGGAAAGGGTCTGTTAGAGATACTTCTGGCTCGCAAGGATATCAAGGTTGTTGGTGTGGTTGATCTAAATAGAGGTGCAGCAGGAATGAAGGCTGCCCATTCTCATAATATCTCCACTTACACAGGGTATGCATCTTGTTTTTTGGAAAAAAAGATAGATATTGTCCTTGATGTCTCGGGTGATTCTACTGTTCCGGAGGAGATTGAGAAGATAACAAAGGGAGAAGTAGAGATTCTGGGAGGAATATTAGCTGAAATCTTCTCTGACATCCTTTTAGATAGGCACAAGGCATATCATTTAGCCTCTACCCAGAAGAAGGAACTGGAATCTGTCTTGCAGGGGCTTGGAGAAGGGGTTCTGGTTGTTGATACGGCGAAGAAGATTATCCTTATCAACTCTGCTGCCTCTAAACTTCTTGACATCAAAGATGAAAAGAATCTTCTCAGTCAGCATCACGGTGGAGTGATAGATATAGTAAATCGAGTTATAGAGAAGAAAGATAAAGTCGCAGTTGAAGAGATAGAGTTTTTCAGGAAGATAGAAGGGAGAAAGATAGGTAAGTGGTTACAGATTGTTGCCTCCCGGATAGAAGACGAGGAAGAGAATCTCTTTGCTGCAGCTACAATCATCAGGGATATAACCACAGAAAAGGAGATAGATCGGGTAAAATCTGAGCTTATCGGTAATGTTTCTCATGAGCTTAGAACGCCTCTTACTTCTATCAACAATGTTATCTATCTGATAGAGAAGACAGAAAATCCTTCGCCAAGGGCAAAACAGTTTCTCGCAACTATACAGAAGAATTCCGATAGGCTCTTGCGGGTGATAAACAACCTTTTGGATATCTCAAAGATAGATGCCGGAATGCTTCAGTTTGATATGGACTTAGTCTCTGTTACAGAAGAGATTGAAAACTCTATCTTTGCTGTTAAAACTCTGGCAGATGCCAAAAAGATAAAGATAGAAAAGAAGATTCCTGATCATCTTGTAGATATATATGGAAGTAAAGAGGGACTGGAACATATCTTTATCAACCTCCTATCAAACGCCATTAAGTTTACTCCGGAGGAAGGAAGGATTACTATCATAGCGAAAGAGGAAGAGGAAGAGATTGTTGTGGCTTTCGAGGATACAGGGGTAGGGATTCCAGCAGAGGATATTGACAGAATCTTTGGCAAGTTTCAGAGAGCAAAGACTGCTGGCGTAATTGAGGGAACTGGGGTGGGTCTGGCTATCGTCAAACATTTTGTTGACCTCCATAAAGGTAAGATTTGGGTAGAGAGTATTGTAGGAAAAGGCACAAGGTTTTTAGTCAGCCTTCCAAAGGTTGACAGATTCTTTCATCTCTCTGTTCAGGACGAGCTCTTCTCGGCAAAGGCTGAGGAAAGGCTTTTCTCCATCCTTCTCTTTCGGCTTGTCGGTGTAGTCGAGCTAAAAAATACCCTAGAAAAAGAGAATTTGCTCAAAGAGATTGAGAAGAAGATACGGGAAGAGATACATCGCAGCGATAAGGTGATAAGGTATGAGGACAAGGGCTTCTTTATCATCCTCTTACGGACAGGAAGAGAAGAGGCACAAAGGGTTGCTGAGAGATTGACCTACTTTGTTGATGAGAACATCTTTCCCTCTGTTGTTATGGAGAAAAAGATCTTTGTCTCTTATGGCATCGCTACATTTCCTGAAGATGGAGAGAGCGAAGAGAGTCTGATAAAAAGGTTGGGAGAAGGGTTTTGATAATCATTTAAGTGCTTTGTGTCTGGTGTCTATGTGCCTGGTCACATGGTCTTTGATCATAGGCGCTTAGATGACCAGATCAGTTGATAGCTATGAAGTATGAGCTGAATGAGGAAGATTGTGCTACCATAAGAATGGCTCTAACTGAGGATGTTGGAGAAGGGGATATAACTTCAACTGCTATCGCTTCAGAAGGATATTGTGTAGATTGCGAGATAATAGTCAAAGAAGATGGAATATTGGCTGGAATAGATATAGCTCAGGCTGTCTTTTGGCAGCAAGACCATAATCTTGAGGTAAAAAGACTGAAAGAGGATGGCGAATGTTTAATTCCTCAAGATAGGGTGTTGCTCATTTCCGGAGAGGCAAGACAAATTTTATCTGCTGAAAGAACAGCCTTGAATTTTCTCCAGAGGCTATCAGGAATTGCTACATTGACCAAAAGGTTTGTAGATGCTGTGGCTGGAAAATGCAAAATATATGACACAAGAAAGACGATGCCAACCTTACGAAGGATGGAAAAATATGCTGTCCTGGCAGGTGGAGGCAGAAACCATAGATTTGGGCTATTTGATAAGATTCTGATAAAAGAGAACCATATTGCCATTGCTGGAGGGATAGAAGAGGCTGTCAGAAGGGCAAGGAAAATAGATCCAAAAAGGTTCATAGAGGTAGAGACAGAGAGTTTAGAAGAGGTGAAGACTGCTATCTCTTGCCGTGTCTGCCGGATTATGCTGGATAACTTTAGCCCAGAAGATATGAAAAAGGCGATAGACCTTATCAAAGAAGCAAAGGATATTGAGATAGAGGTCTCAGGAAATATAGAACTTGCAAACATAAAAGAGATTGCAGAGCTTGGCCCTGATATCATCTCTTGCGGAAGACTGACCCATTCTGCACCCTGCCTTGACTTCAGCCTGAAAATTAGGAATAAAAAACCTTGACAAATGAATAGTGCACTAGTGTTATGAGAATTATAGTATCCCTCCTTTTTAATTTTACTTCAGATGGGTAAAGTGTTACCTTTTTTACACCCTCAGTTAAGACTAAAGGGATTGCCTTTTAGAAAAAAACTTTATTTTCTTGCTCTCTTAGCAAGAAAATATCTTGATAATCTTATGATAAAATTTGTAAAATACTCTACTATGGGAAATAGAGCTATGGAAGCAAAGATATGGTTTGCCAAAGGTAATGACCTTTATAAGATAAAGGACTACAAAAGAGCCATTGATTGCTATGATAAAGCATTAGAGTTAGACCCATCAGATGCCCATACTTGGTGTAATAAGGGTGTAGTCTATGTCAGCTTGAAGGAGACAAAGAAAGCCCTTATCTGTTATGACAAGGCATTAGAACTTGATCCAAAATATTCTCAAGTCTGGTGTAATAAAGGTGTGCTCTTTATGGAAGAAGGAAATTATAAGAATGCCATAGTCTGCTTTGATGAGGCAATTAAACTTAGATCAGATAATATCTCTGCGTGGTGCAACAGGGGGTTACTTCTGGGAAAGGTACATAAATATGAAGATGCTTTGCTCTCCTACAATGAGGCCATCAGGATAGACCCTTCCTATACCCAGGCCTGGCACAATAAGAGCGTTCTGTTGAAAAGGATGGGAAGATGGGATGAGGGTGACCAGTGTCAAAGAGAGGCAGAGAGGATGATTCATGAACCTACTGTTCGTGAAGAGATGGTGAAAGAAGAGGCAGAGGATACAAGAGAGATGTCCGTTACCATTCTCTTTGGTGATATTGCTGGCTCTACACCTATTGCTGATATTCTTAATCAGGATGAGTATGACAAGTTCATCCGTGAGTTTGACTCAATGATGCTTAAGATCTTCTCTGAGTTCTATGCTTCATATTACGAAACTTATGGGGATGGCATAATGGTTCAGTTCTTCTCAGGTTCTGCAAGTATTGATGTGATGAGGGCAGTGAAGACCTCTTTACGAATAAAGGAGGCCTTTCCCAATATATCTTACAATCAAAGGAGAAGGATTGAGGGTAAGGAGTTATTCGGTATGAGATTCGGTATCCACACAGGTTCTTGTAAGGTTGGTCTATACCCAGGTTCAACCAAAGAAAGGGCAAAGGGCTATGTCCTTAATGTGGCAAAAAGGATAGAGGATGAGGTGGCCAGGTCATCTACTGGCTCAAAGATTCTTCTGAGTAAGGCAAGCATGGATTGGGTGCGGGATAAGGTCTCGATTCATTTCCTTGGCCAGTTTGATCTGAAAGGGATAACTGGCAAGATGGAAGTATGGGAGTTTGATGCCGTTAAATAATCTGTAAGTCTTCAGATGTATACCGAGAAGAAATCAGGTCTAGTAAAAATTTTGTTCTTAAAAGGGTTCAAGTGGTCGAGGGGTCAAGGATGAGATGAAATCAAGGAAATCCATCACTTAAACCCTTGAATCCTATCCTCCCTTTTATCACATATTTTTTCGGTAAACTT
>JAGUXG010000121.1 GCA_020061965.1 bacterium | reverse complement strand
CTTACAACCTCAGGCTCTCTTTGTAAACCTAATTTACTTAGGTATATATGGGCTATAATCTGAGTAGAAGCTGGTCTATATCGCTGAATAGTCCATCAAATATAGATAGGGCGACACTGTAGAGGACAGGAAAGATAAAGAAGATGGTGACAAGCCCAGCAATGACTGTAATGGGAAAGCCTACGACCATAATATTTATCAAGGGTGCGGCTTTAGAGAGGAGACCTAAGGAGAGGTTGACTAAGAAGAGGACAGCAATCATAGGGATGGCTATGGACAAGGCTGTGGCAAACATCTTACAGAAAAGCTCAATTACAGATGTAGAGATAATATTGGTTTGTGAGATAGAAAGACAGGAGACAGACTTAAATGAGTTGATGAGGCTATATAAGGTTGTTTGGGGTCCACTTATCGTCACAAAGATAAGCAAGCCAAATAACCCTGTCAATTGTCCCATCACAGGTTGATCTGTCTCGCTCATCGGGTCAAAGATATTGTTTATGGCAAACCCCATCGGCACAGAATAAAAATCGCCTGAGATAGCAAAGAGGGAGACAATAAACTGGGCGAATAGACCAATCAAGAGACCGATGAGTATCTCAGATGTCACTAAAATAGCAAAAGCTATCATATTCTCTGGCGGGTTTCCTATAAAGCCAACAGAGATTGGGGCAGCGATCAAAGAGATAAAGAGGATAAGCGCCGCTTTGATAGGGTAGGGGATATTTGGGCTGGAAAATAGAGGAGCAGTGAAGAATAACCCCGAGATACGGGCAAGAACCAAAAGAAATTTCTCAAATTGGAGAATAAGGGTATCCATAAAATTAAAATATTCTGTCAATCTTCTGGGCAACAACAATCATCTCTCCTGTGATAGGATTGGAAAGATAAAGGTTTTTTATAAACCCTGGTAGGTGTGGATAGATAGAGCGAAAGAGGGTATCTATCCCAAAAAGGGAGTATTGCTTAAAGTAATGGTAATAATATCTCATTTGAAACCCTTTAATATTATCTCTTGTTTCTCTCACTCTAAATCCTTTCTTATCTAAAAGATACTTCAAGGATTTCTTATTGTAATAGATGATGTGCTCATATTTATATTGAAACCAATTCTTACCCAATAGAATTCTTGTAAATGAGCCAGAGTTAGGGGTAGTTATCAATATAAATCCTGATGGTTTAAGTATCCGATAGACCTCATCAAAAAAGGAATGGGGATAGGGTATATGTTCTATCAAATCTGTCATTACAATCACATCAAACTCACAATCTTTATATCTGGCATCTTCTAATAATCCTTGGGTTATCCTTTTTGGAAATTTTTTCTCTGTAGCTTTTGAGGTATATGATGAAGGCTCTACGCCATAGCAATCAAAGCCAATATCGCAAGCGACCTCCAAAAGATAGCCTTTACCTGTGCCTACATCCAATAGTCTTTTATCCTTTCCTATAATATACTTTTGTAATAGGGATAATTGCCATTTGAACGCTTCCTTTTTGGACATAGCAACATCTTCTTCTACTTCCTCTTCGGCCTTGCCCCAGGGTGAATAATCTGGGTTTTCATATAAGAAGCCCCTATCTTTCCAATAATCCTCTAAATAGATGCTCTTACATCTTTTACATATAAATGCCTTTACCCTTTGCTTTATCCTTTCCTGGGTTCTTGCATAGATTTCTTTATTCTGGTTATGATTGCAGACAGGGCATTCCATTTTTAGACAATATTCAATTATCCTCTTTATGCCTGTGTTAGCGATTCATCAAAAAACTGTTTTATCAAGAAGCCAATATTGCCTGAAATGCTTGTTGAGGAAGACAGATCTTTCCGAATCTCTTCATCCTCTTCTTTCCCATCTTCTGTTTCTCAAGGAGCTTTCTCTTTCTGGTTATATCGCCGCCATAGCATTTGGCTGTAACATCCTTTCTGACAGAGGGTATAGTCTCTCTGGCAATAACATTCTTGCCGATTGCTGCCTGAATCGATATAGCAAACTGTCCTTTTGGAATAACCTCCTTCAGCTTCTTGACTAAATTCTTTCCCCTTCTATGAGCGTCTTCTTTTCTGATAAGAGCGCTCAATGGGTCAACTACCTCACCAGCTAAGAGTATGTCCAGCTTGACAAGGTTCAGTGGTCTCCAATCGGAATAATCATAGTCAAGCGAGGCAAACCCACAGGAGCAAGATTTGAGCCTGTCATAGAAGTCGCAAACAACCTCAGCTAATGGTATCTCATACTTCAGGATAAGCCTCTTTCCCTCAAGATACCTGATATCATTTTTAATCCCACGCCTCTCTTTGATAAGCTCAAGGACATTGCTCAGGTAATCCTCTGGAACAATGAGGGTTGCTGCAATATATGGCTCTTCAGCTTTGATAATAGAGGCTGGGTCTGGAAAATCTGCTGGATTCTCTATCTCTAAACATCTCTCATCCCTCAAATAAACCCTATAGGGTATTGAAGGAGAAGAGAGAACAAGATCCAATTCATACTCCCTCTCAAGCCTCTCCTGGACAATATCCATATGCAGAAGACCAAGGAAGCCACAACGCAAGCCCTGACCCAGAGCCTGAGATGACTCCTTGTGAAATGAGAATGAGCTGTCGTTCAACTTGAGCTTCTCTGCGGCATCTTGAAGCATCTGAAAATCTCCTCCATCTGCAGGATAGATTGAGGCAAAGACCATAGGCAACAGCTTCTTATATCCAGGAATAGGGGTTTTTGCTCTATTCTGGGCCAGAGTGACGGTATCTCCAACCTGGGCATCAGAGAGCTTCTTTATACTGGCACAGAGATACCCAACCTCACCTGCAAAGAGACTCTCCTTTGGGAAGAGACCCAATTTTAATGTTCCAACCTCTATCACTGTGTAGCTTATGCCGCTTGACATAAGAACTATAGTCTCCCCTGCCTTTATCATGCCGTTAAATACCCTGATATAAAGGACAACACCCTTGTAAGGGTCAAAGTAGGAGTCAAATATAAGGGCCTGGGTTGGTTTATGCGGGTCACCAAGCGGAGGAGGAATTTCAGAGACTATCCTTTCCAAAATCTCCTCTATGCCGATTCCTTCCTTGGCTGAGGTAAGGATTGGCTCTTTATCAACAAGTGTCTCTACCTGAGATAGAACCATATCAAGGTCTATGGTTACTATGTCTATCTTGTTGATGATGGGAATGATTGTTTTCTTCTGCTCCTTGGCTAAGTAGGCATGGGCTACTGTCTGTGCCTCTACACCTTGACTGCCATCAACCACCAGAAGGACACCCTCAACAGCATCAAGGCTCCTGGCCACCTCATAAGAGAAATCAACATGGCCTGGAGTATCTATAAGATTCAGAATATACTCCTTTCCATCCTTAGCCTTGTATTGCATCCTGATAGGATGAGCCTTGATGGTAATCCCCCTCTCCCTCTCAAGGTCCATATTATCCAGAACCTGCTCATGCATCCTCTTTGGCTCAATCGTCTTTGTCAACATTAAGAGCCTGTCAGCCAGGGTTGACTTTCCATGGTCTATATGAGCAATGATGGAGAAGTTTCTGATGTTAGTCATAAATCAATTGTATAGGAATTTTCTCTCGCAAAGATGCAAAGAATGTAAACTCAATTATCTTCTCAACATCCTTTGCACCTTGGTGAGAAATTTTAACCTTGATTAAACATCCAGGTCCTTCACCTCTAAGGCATGGTTGGTGATAAACTCCTTTCTTGGTTCAACGTTGTCTCCCATAAGGATAGAGAAAATCTTCTCGGCTTCGTAGGCATCCTCTAAGACAACCTTAGCCATAGTCCTCATCTGGGGGTCCATTGTCGTCTTCCATAATTGGTCAGGGTTCATCTCACCAAGCCCTTTGTATCTCTGGATGCTTACACCACGCTCGCCCATCTCCTTCAGCATCCTGTTTTTCTCTTCCTCAGTATAGGCATAATGCTCCTTGCTGCTCTTTTTTATGCAGTAAAGGGGTGGCCTGGCAATGTAGAGATACCCTTCTGTAATTAAAGGTGGCAGGTATCTGTAAAAGAGGGTGAGAAGCAAGGTTCTAATATGTGAGCCATCAACATCAGCATCAGTCATAATGATGACCCGATGGTATCTGAGCTTTGAAAGGTCAAAATCCTCAGAATCTGCTATGCCTGTGCCAAGTGAGGTGAGGAGGGCTCGTATCTCCAAATTCTTCAGGGTTATATCAAGCCTCTGTTTCTCAACATTCAGTATCTTTCCACGAAGAGGCAGGATTGCCTGAAACTTCCTGTCCCTTCCCTGCTTGGCTGAACCACCTGCAGAATCACCCTCAACAATGTATAACTCACAGAGGGCAGGGTCTTTCTCTGAGCAGTCAGCCAATTTTCCAGGAAGTGTGCCAAACTCATCTAGGCCACCCTTTTTCCTCACAAGCTCCCTTGCCTTTCTGGCTGCATCCCTTGCCCTTTGTGCCAGAATAGACTTTTCTATTATCTTTTTAATAACAGATGGATTCTCCTCAAAGAATTCT
>JAGUXG010000155.1 GCA_020061965.1 bacterium | reverse complement strand
TGTGGAACATTGACCCAACTCTCCTGGATTGCACCTTGTGGAAGTAGAAGTGCAGAGAGTACCTTGGACTATGTCTTCTGTTATCCTAATCCTTGCCGGGTGCATAAAGGTCAGAGGCAGGTCATATTTACACGGCTCACAGCCCAGGCAACTATTCGTATCTTCAATGTTGCAGGGGAAGAGGTAGCAAACTTTGAGAAGAACGATAATACGGATACAAAGGTCTGGAATGTTCCCAATAAGCTCTCCTCTGGAGTCTATATCTATCTGATTGAATGTGGAGGAGATAAGAAGATAGGAAAACTCGGGATTATCAAGTAATAGGAAATTTGGCAAATCTGTAATACCAAAAAAATGTCCTATTTTAAGGATGTTATAATATCTTCAAAAAAATAGGATATTAATGGTGAGTCACTATATTTCTTATATGAGAATCTTCTTCTTTTTTGCTCTTTTTGCCTTCTCTTTGGTAGCTCAGGAGGGTAATAATCTTCTACAGAAGGCAGAGACAAACTTCCAGGAGAAGAGATTTGAGGAAGCCATCAAGCTCTATCAAGAATACCTTACCTTCTGGCCTGAGGCAAAGGATGCTCCCAAAGCCCAATTCTATGAAGCAGAATCCTCTTTTCAGTTGAATAAATTCAAAGAAGCCATCCCATCTTTTAAGAAGATAACCGTCCTTTATCCTCTCTCTGATTATGCTTCTATGGCCCTTCTTAGAATAGGCGATTCTTACTACAGAATAGGCGATAACAAGAATGCTATTAAGGCTTATGAGGAGGTTATAAGAAAATTTTCGCAGACAAAAGAAGCAGAAGAGGCCAAATCTTCTTTATCCGCCATAAAGAAAGAAGAGTCTGATGTACCACAGGAACAAGCAGTATCTAAAGAGGAGCTTTCTGCTTTATCGTTGGCAAAAAAGCTTTATGATGAAGAAAAATGGGATGAGGCTTATAAATCTTTCGCCAAGTTTATTGAGGATTATCCTAAGAGTGGCTATCTTGCTTATGCCAAACTCAAGACTGGCGAATCCTTATATCAGCAGAAAAAATTTGCCCAAGCCATAATCTGGTATAAAGATGTTATCGCTAACCACCCTGAGACAAAATATGCACCCTATAGTCAATATACCCTATCTTGGTCATATTATCAGACAAACAACCTGAATGAAGCCTATAAACAAGTGTCCAGTTTCTTAGAAAAGTATCCTGACTCTTCCTACCAACAATCAGCCATAAAACTGAAGGATAAGATTGCTTCCCAAATGAGAGAATCTGAGGCGAATTCCTTGTTACTGGAAGCTAAGAAGGCTTTTCATAATAAGGATTGGGACAAAGCTAAAGGTCTGCTCTCCCAAATTAAGGAGAGGTATTCTGATATAAAACTCTCTGAGGTAGATAGCCTTCTTTTGGAGGTGAATAAGATTCTGGCAGAGGGTTCGTATTCAGAGATAAAGAGGGTTTATGATGAGGCGAGCGACTATCTTAAACAAGGGCAGCCAGATAAAGCCATAGAAGGGTTTAGAAAGGTGATCTCTAATCTTCCAGAGACAGAGTGGACAGAGCTATCCAAAAAAGCCATTGCTTTGGCAACAGAGAAGAAGGCAGAGGCAGAAGCAAAGGTTCTTTATGAAGAGGCAGTGGCTTTATCCGAAAAAGGAGAATCAGGCTCAGCTAAGGTGATATTTCAGAAGATACTGAAGGATTTTCCGACAACAAAATATGCTAAAGATTCTTCCGAAAAGCTGGCACTCCTTGCAGATACTGAAGAAAATAAGGAGGCAGAGAAGAATTATAAGGAAGGCTTGAGGCTGATGGAAAAGGAGAGATTTACTGAAGCGATTGAAAAATTTCTGAAGGTAGCGCCAAATTCCGAGTATCAAGAACCAGCAAAAGGAAAAATAGCTGAGGCAAAGGCAAAACTTGCTGAAAATGATATAAAGAGAGGGTTTGAGATTGCGATGAACTATTATGAGCTTGGCGATTATAAAGAGGCTGTAAATCGTCTCCAAGGGATCATTGCTGTATATCCTGAAGGCGTTTATACCAAAAAGGCAACAGCTATTCTCAACAATATCTCCTCTCAATCAGAAGAAAGGAGTGCTGAGGATATGTTCAGAGCAGCACATGGTTACTTAGAAGAAAAGGATTATGACCATGCTTTTGAAGCGTTTAAGAAGGTAGTTGAGCTATATCCCCAGACAAGGTATGCTAAGACTGCTGTGGTTATAATGGGTGAGATCAATCAAAGACTTGCCAATGAAAAGGCAAAGAAGATTTATGATACAGGCAGAAACCTTTCTTTTAGAAAGGATTATAGCAGTAGCCTCAAGGCTTATGATGAGCTTCTCTCCAATTATCCCTTATCCTATTGGGCGCCTTATGCTGTTTATGGCAAAGCAGAGACCTACTATTCAAGCGGCGATTTTCAATCTGCGGCATTGGAATGGGAAGGATTTGTCCTCAGATATCCAGACTCTGACCTGGCAGCAGATAGCCTTTATCATTTGGCAGATTGTTTGATAAAGTTAGACAGGCAAGCAGAGGCTGTGGCAACCTATAAGAAACTCTTCCTCTCTTACCCTGATAGCATTTACGCTAAAGGCGAGATAAGGACCATCATTGATGGGAAAATAAATTATGTTACACCCTTCCACAACAGATTTTGAAAAAAACTAGATTTTGATAAATATTTTTACCGAGATTGAAGCTGTTCTTTGACAAAAGGCAAAATAAATGTTAAGGAAAAATTAAAGATGAAAGGTTTAATTTAGAGCAAAAAGATAATCTTGCATCAAGGGTAGAGAAAAATAGGAATTTATGGGTGGATTAAAAAAGGAACAACAAAAGAG
>JAGUXG010000071.1 GCA_020061965.1 bacterium | reverse complement strand
CTGCTGGTATTTCTTAATTGCCATTGACATTTGAGATTCTGTGGTAAGCACTGGCCGAACCTTGCACTTTGTAAGCCGAGCAATATCATCTATGGCAATCACATCAAGCGGGTCAACCATCGCCATAATAAGCGTATCCTCTTTCCTGACTAAAGGAAGGACACCCTTTCTTAAAATGATTGGAGTCAGTACCTTAGGAAAGACCGAAAGCTGGATCTTGGTTAAATCCACTTTAGGAATGTTCAGTTGGCGAGAGAGTACTGAACATAAATCCTCTTCTGTGATAATTTCTAATTCAATGAGAACCCTGCCCAGCCTCTTCTTTTGTCCTTGTTGAATAGAAAGGGCTGTATCTAATTGTTCCTTCGTTATTGCTCCATCCCTCAGGAGAATATCCCCAAGCCTCTCCTTCTTTATCATTTAAATGATGATAGAAGTTTCTCTATCCAGGACTTTTTCTTATTTACTATCTTTTGATTATTCAGGAATTCCACCATCTCTCTCCTGCCGATATACCCAAGCCTGACTAAGGTATGACCAAGCCTCTCTCCTGGCGACTTCTTCTGCTCCCTCAAGGCTCTCATCAACTGAGCTTGGCTGAGCATCCCATTCTTGACCAACATATCTCCAATCTTTTCAGGCATCTTCTTAAAAAGAATTTTAGATTTTGGATTTTCCGCAATCTAAAATCGTCAATCGAAAATCTAAAATATTCCTGGTCTCCATCTGTATTCTAATTTAGGTCCAATATCTTCTAATCTATTCTGCGGCTTAATGTTGGTGGTCATATCAGAAAACCTTTCAAGTATCCTCTCAAAAGATGGTCTCTCATCTATTATCTTTGGCTCTCCCTTAATCCCAGCCAACCTACCTGCTAGGGCTATAGCTTCGTATAATCCGCCAATCTCATCAACCAGACCAAGGGAGGCTGCCTGTTTCCCAGTAAATACCCTTCCATCTGCCAGAGTTTCGACATCATTAGCCTTCAGTCTTCCTGAAGCAATCGCTACATTTAAGAACTGACTGAAGGCATCGTCTATCAAGGCTTGGATTATTCTCTTCTCTTCCTCTGTCATTCCTCTCATCATAGAGCCTATATCCTTGTGCTTGCCACTCTTTATGGTGATAAATTTTACACCTGTCTTAGTCATCAGACCCTCTAAGTTTGGCAAGGAAAAGATGACGCCTATACTTCCGGTTATGCTGCCATCATTAGCCAGAATCTTATCTGCGGCAGAGGCAATATAGTATCCTCCAGAAGCTGCCACATCTCCAATTGAGACAACAACCTTCTTACCCTTCTTCTTAAGGTTTATTATCTCCCTGTAAATCTCTTGAGAGGCAGCCACAGAGCCACCAGGGCTATTTATTCGCAGGACTACAGCCTTTATCCTCTTATCATCAGAGATTCTTTTGAGCCTCTTGATGATGCAGTCTGTGCCATAAAAACTAGCAGAAGCAACCTCTATTGCCCCATATATATTGACCACAGCTACACCATCTTTTGTTTCAAAGATTTCAGTAGAGACCTTCTCCCTGTGCTGGTTGACAATAAGCCAGACTCCTATTACCGCCGAGACAAGCAAAAATCCCAATAGACTTACAAGTATGAACCTCTCTCTCTTCATTTTTAATTTTTACTCAAGAAACATAGGTTTGCTAAAAAATATGTGATAAAAGGGGTCAAGGATTCAAGTGTTTGAAGAATTAACAAATCTTTCTTTCATCTCCCCCTCCACCCCTCGATTCCTTGAATCCTTTTTAATTTTACTTTAAGATGGGTAAAGTGTTACGTTTCTTGAGTATAATTTACTTCATATCCACCTCATTTTTCTAAAGTAAACAAGAAGACCAATGGTGATGGAAGTCATTATAGTCAGGGCAAAGAGGACGCCTTTTATCCCCCAGCCAAACTCTGGGAGTGGCAGGTTCATCCCATAGTAGCTTGTAATCAGGGTTAAAGGCATAATGATGGTGGCAATCACAGTCAGCATCTTCACCACGCCAGCCATCTTATTAGAGATATTAGAGAAACATACCTGCAGAATATTTGAAGTCACATCCCTGTATGTCTCTAAGGTATTGCTCATCTGTTCAATGTGGTCGCAGATATCATCAAAGTATGGAATCGTCTCATCACTAATAATGGAAGACTCCTTCTTGGCAATATATCTTATCACCTTCTGTTGGGGAACAATTATCCTCCGCAAAGAGATTGTCCTCTTTTTTATGCCAAAGAGGTCATTTATCACCTCTTGATGTGGATTGGTAGCAGCTGCTTCCTCTGCCTTGTCAATCTCTGTATCTATCTTGTTGACAAGTGCAGTAAATCCATCAATAACCCTATCAACGATAGTATGGAGAAGAAAGTCCGATCTCTTAATAAAATCCCCATTTTCTGAGGAGAGCTTTTTGGTTATACCAGTAAGAACAGGCACTGGCTTCTCATGGACAGTGACAACATAGTTTTGACCAACGAAGATATTGAGCTCCTCCGTTGTTATCTCTGCTTCAGAATCCAAGAGGGCATAAATGACAATGAAAAGGTGGTCATGAAATTCATCAATCTTTGGCTGACTGGGGAAGATACAGTCTTCAATCGCCAGCTCATGGAAGGAAAAGATCTCATCCAAGCAAGCCAAATCCTCATCTTTTGCCGCCTCGATGTCAACCCAGAGAAGGTCTGCCTTCTCTTTATAAAGAGTAAGACTCTCTAATTTGCCCTCCTCTACCTTTTTATCTTTACAAAATAGTATTTTAATCATTTCTTGCCTCTGGCAAAAATACTATAATTTTTGTTAAACAAAAATTTATTTGCACTAAAACCTGAATGTTTTTATTTATGCTCAAAAGCAACAGGCCTAGCGAAAATTTTTGTTGCAGGTTGTAAGTTGCAGGTTGAAGGAGTAGAACAAATAACATCCAAACATACAACT